>JADLCA010000289.1 GCA_020847495.1 Candidatus Hydrogenedentota bacterium
ACGGAAATGATGAGAGCCATCAGCAGGGCGGTCGTCAGTTTTCCGGTGATGTGGGGCGCGGCCCGCACCGGTCCGTAGTATTCGTTAATCAGGTACGCTCCAATGACAATAATGGCGTCGCGGCTCAAGGCCACGACCGGAAACCACGCGGGAATTGGCGTCGCCAATTGCGCGTTCACCGCCAGGAAAACCAAGGCGATGTTGATCAGCAGCTTGTCGGCCAGCGGATCCAGAACCATGCCCAGTTTGGTCTTCTGGTTATACGCGCGGGCGACAAAACCGTCTATCCCATCCGAAATGGCCGCAACGACAAACGTAACCAACGCCGCGATCCGAAGCCATTGCTGGTCGCGCGTATAGGACATGATAAAGACGACGAAGACGGGAATCAGGACCAGGCGGCCGATGGTAATCCGATTTGCCAGCGTCATGGATATGCCTTCGATACCACAAAGAAGTGCCCCGCCTCACCCGCGAGGGGAGTATACCTGCGTCGTGGAAAGGGGGTCAATGCCAGCCAACTGCTGGTTCGCGTCAGCCGTGGCGAAAGCGAGGTGCCTGACGCTGTCCCTACTTGGCGTCCCGGTTCGCCGGCAGATGGCGGCGAACCTGCGCGACGAGTTCGGCCGGCGTGAAGGGTTTTAGAATGAGCGTGGCCGCTCCCGCGTCGCGGCACAGGGTACGGGCGTTTGCGGAATGCGCCGACGACAGGCACAGCACGGGAATACTCTCCGTACGCGGATTGCCCTTCAACTGCTGGCACACTTCATAGCCGTTCATCATGGGCATCATGATGTCCAGCAGGATCAGGTCGGGAGTCTCCGTTTCCGCCAGGTCGAGGGCGCTGATTCCGTCATACGCGCTGATCACGTCGAACCCTTCGGTGTTGAGCGCGCGCGCAATCAGCATCACGACATCGGGTTCATCATCCACGACAAGAATCTTCAAGGGTTCCACTGTGCTCTCCTACCTCTCATTCCGGCGGATCCCGCGATCCGTGACATGCAGGTCTCTGGTGTGCATGCGCGTTCTGGTCTTGCGCGCGGATGCGGGGCGTCGTATCGCATTGGCCACGGGCCGGTTTGTGCTCTGCGCGATCGCCTTGCGCAGCAACTGCACCCCGTGATCCATGAAACCGATTTCCTCTTCCGAGTTCCGCACAACCATGCCCTCGACGGGCGCGGATAGCGGATACTTGAATTCCTCGTCGCGCATGAGCTGTATCTGCACCAGGGATCCCGCCGGAATGGATTCAATCATCCGCACACACATGCCATACGGCGTCACGTTGGTGATGACCCCCTGGTACGTCAGATCGGGCATCTCCGTGGGCCAGAGGAGACAGGGCCGGCAGGTCTCGGTGCGCGGCGCACGCCGTTTGCCGCGCCGGAGCGACCGATTGTCGCCGCTCAGAAACATGTCGTCGCCCATGGCCATGACCTCACAAGGTGAACCCGTCTTGAGATACTGTACCACAGGCGTTGTCGGAATTCATTCCAAATGCAGGATTTGGCGGTTTCGTCCGAGTGCCTGGCCTCTCCGTAGGGCGGGATTTGTTCCCGCCCCCTTTCATGCCAAGAGGGCGTGTTTCACGCGCCGGAGAGAACGGGTCGTACGGATCGGCCCAAACGTCCCGATTGATAAGCACCGGCAACACGCAACATTGGATGTGCACGGCGCTTTGCGTAGACTGTTGAGCGATTACTAATGGAGGTACTTCGTGTTACGTGCGTTGCTCAGGTGGGTGGTCTTGACCACCCTATGTATGCTGCCGCCAGCATTTGCCGTCGAGTTCCCCTGGAAACTCCCGATCGACCTGTCGCGCGAGAAAGGCGACCCTCGCGATCGGGCCTTCGTTGACGCATCGTGCGACCCCATCGAGCGCGACGCGGCGTGGGGCCGCCCTTTGTCTGGCGGGCCGATCCGCGCACTCTTCCTGGCGCCCCGTTTCACCCTCGGAGACGTGCGGGCGCTCGCCTCGGAACTCGATCTGGAGGCACAAGTCGTCCCGTTCTGGGATACCGAACACCTGGGGCCGCCGGAAGGCGTTCCCGCGGTGCCAGGCGCCAATGCGGACGATGCCCTTCGCCGCTTGCGCGAGGCGCTTGCGGACGGCCTCGATGTCATCGTTGCCGCCAACGTCGAACTGGGCCAGTTGCCGCCGGAAGACTGGTCCCTGCTGCTGGACAAGGTCCGGGGCGGCACCGGGCTCGTCCTGGTCCACCATCGCCCCACGCAGGCCCCGGCGGTGCTCGAGTTCCTGAATGCGCTCGAACCGGGCCCCGGCACGGCGTTGGTGACGAGGGGGATCGCGGAAAGGCTGACGCCGGAGTGGGCGGGCGGTCTCGGTTTTGTCCAGACATCCCGCCATGGCGAAGGAAACATAGCGGAATTGGACGTTCCGGGCGGACGGCCCGGCTACCATTGCCTCATCCCGGCCTTGTCACAGCCGATCCAAGCCGAGGAGGAGCACTACAACACCTATCTTTCTCTGGCGGCACGGGCTGTGTGTTGGGCCGCGGGACGGACTCCCCGCGTGCGAATCGAACGCATCGAACCCGAGACGGCGGCCGCTCCCGACCCCGATCAGATCCCGGTGGGCCTGCTGCTCGAATCCGAAGGGGAGTCTCCAGAGCTTGCACGCACAAACCTCATGCGCCCGTTCATCGTCCATCTCAGCGGACCCGCCCCACAGGAATACAACGTACGCGCCCGTCTACGGCAGGCAGGGCGCGGAACCAATGTCACCACGGGAATCGAAGCGCCGCTCGGCGAGGGCGAGACCTCGTGCCGGGTCTTCGCGGTATCGGGGTCGGGCGAGTACTATCTCGACGTCTGGTTGCTTGACGGTGATGAAGTCGTGGACTGGTACTCGGAAGGCATTGGGATCGACTCCTGGCCTTCAGTGTCGGAACTGACAGCGAACAAGAGCTTTGCGCTCACCCAGGACACCCTGGGCCTTACGTTTAACGTCACCCCGCGTCCCAAGACGTTTACGGTTCTCGCGCGGGCCGTAGATCCGCAGGGCCGGGTGGTCGCGACGACCTCCCGGCAGGTCGCCGAGAATGTGGGCATCGTGCAATTGGGGCTCAATCTCGCCGACCTGAATTCCGGCATGCTCAAGGTCGAAGTCTTCGCCTCGGACCGTCCCCTCCTGCCCATGGCGGATTGGGACATCCTGCTTGCCGCGTATGCGTATCTGTACGTGCCGGTCAGGCGGACGCCGGATCCCCACGCGTTCAGCTTGGTGGCCCCCGTGGACGGCTCCGCGGAATACGCGGCCAGACATGCCTACGGATTGCTGGCCTCCCACGGGTTCGCCGCGGCGGACACTCCCGGCACGGCAGAGGCCGTGACCTTTCTGGCATGGTCCGGCCTGGACCCCATCGCGCGCGTCGCTCAACACACGCCCTCTCGCATTCTCGAAGGAGCGGTGCGCGAACCCTGCCTTAACGATCCGGTCTGGCGCCAGAAGGAAGCGGAGCGATTGGGGGCGGTTGCGCAGAGCGTCATCCAGGCGGGCGCCACGCGCCTCTCATTGGGCGACGGAAACTGCCTGACAAAAGGCAATGACGCGGTATGCCAGTCCCCGTTCACGGTCCAAGCGTATTGGGAGTACCTGCGCAAGACCTACGGAGATGTAAAAGCGCTCAATGCCGCGTGGGATACCAACGTTCGCGCGTGGGACGCTGTGACTCCTCCGCCCGAAGACGCGGTAGTCGCGCTGAGAGCCTACGCCCCGTGGGTGGATTTCCGCTTGTTCATGAACTCGGTGTTCAGTGATTGCCACCGCGAGTGGCGTGACCGCGTGCGGCTCGCAGGAGAGCGCGTCCACACGGGGTTCGCCGCACGTGCCGGCGCCAATGCGTATACGGGATACGACTGGCCGCAGCTCGCGGAACACATGGACTGGCTGGCTGTACCGTGCGAGCCCGCCGCAGTGGAGCAGGTCCGTTCCGTGCGCAAGGCAGATTCCATCTGCAGCGTGCGCATGCCCGAAACCACGTTGACGCGCGATCCCGCATCCGGACGCTGGTATCCCTGGTATGCCGTGCTGCACGGCATGCAGGAGCTGTGGTTGCCTCCTGTCCTTGCGACAGGCCAAAACGCGGATGTGCTGCCCTTGGTAGTCCCGATGGGCGGCTGGCTCGCGCAAGCGCCCGAATTGCTGGAGGAGAGTGCTGCCCTTCAGCGGGGTTTGGCCCCGCTCCTGCTGCATTCCCAACGCGATCATTCAGGCATTGCTATCCTGATCAGCCAGGCCGGCATGCTCTTGAACCATATCGATACGATGGACAGCGTCGACGGCTACGAGGCGCACACGCGATTTGCGCGGCTATTGAGCCGGCTCGGTTTTCCGTATGAACTCGTCACACGCGAGCAGCTTCTACGCAACGGCCTGAGCCAAAGCAAGGTGCTCCTGCTTCCCATGGCGCGCGCACTTGCGGACGATGAAGTGTCCGCCATTCGCACCTTTCATGATGGCGGCGGCAGTCTTATTGCCGATGTTGCTCCCGGCGCTTATACCGAGCACGGGAGTCCGCGTCCTTCAATGCCGCTCGACGATGTATTCGGTGTTCAACATTTGCAACCCCCGGCGGCCGGCGCGCCCGCGGCCGCGCTCGTCCAACTCGAGCTGGCTGGCGAACGGGTATCCGCGAATCTCGAGGGAATCGTTGCCGACGAATCACTTTCCGCCGCCACCGCCGCCGTCGGTGGTCAGGCGGGCCTTGCTCCGGTCTGGTTGTTGCGCGCAGACGAGGGATTCAGCCTGCTGCTGAACCACCCGCTGCCCCATACCGCGGACGGCGAAGCGATGGACGAGTCCTTGTGCACCATGATGGACGCCGCACTACGGGCCGCAGGGGCGCAGCGAATCGCCCGCGTCACCGGCCGGGATGGGCACGCTTTCCGTGGCGAGGTGTTTGGCTATACGCTTGGCGCCTGCCGCATGGCCGCCTTCCTCGCCGATAGAGACGCCCCGGCACAGAAGCTCGGCGTGTCGCTGCCCGACGCGAAAGCGGTGTACGATGTGCGTGAAGGGAAACGCGTTTCCCGCCCCAAATCCATGACGGTGGAACTGCCCTCCGGAGGCGCGGCGCTTTTCGCGACGCTGCCGTACGAAGTGACTGGAGTAACTCTGGAAACGCTGGACGCCGTTGCGGCGGGGTCGCGCGTTCCCGTTTCGATCCGAATCGAGACCAAGGGGGGGGCGCCTTCGACGCACCTCGTTCGGCTGCGCATCTCCGCGTCCGGGCTCGCGGGGGATTCCTCCGCCTCCCACTACGACACGACGATCTCGTGCGTCAATGGGAGCGGTGAAGGGTTCGTACGCCTTGCGCTCAACGAGCGGCTCGGCGTGTACAAGTTGTCCGCGCGCGACGTGCTCAGCGGTGTCACCGCGGAAAAGACCTTCAGTGTGACCGCACCCGTGAGCCAGGCAACCGCACAATCGTGACACACCGCAGCGAAAAAGGACCGGCAACGGGGACGGCGACTACCCTCGCAGGCAGTCACCAGCTTCATTATCTGCCGTGGCTGCGGTATTTCGAGAAGATCGCCCGGAGTGACGTCTTTGTCGTGTTGGATACGATTCAGTACAACAAGAACGGCTGGCAAAACCGAAACAAAGTGAAGACACAGGCGGGGGCGACCATCTTGACCGTGCCGGTGCATGCCTCGCTGGGTGTGTGCCTCAGCGAGGTCCGCATCGACACCACCACTCGATGGGCGGGCAAGCACTGGGCTACAATCCAGCAGAGTTACTGCCGTTGTCCATTCTTCGCCGATCATGCAGGATTCCTTGAAGACACCTACTCCCGATCCTGGAGTCACCTGAACGCGTTGAACCGCCACATGCTCGCCTATTTCCTCGGCGCGCTGGGAATTGCCACGACAGTCTGCTACGCCTCGGAATTGCCGGTTCCAGGCAATGCCACGGAGAGACTGGTAAACCTCCTCAAGGCGGTGGGGGCCGGCCGCTACTACACCGGCGCGTACGCCTTGGAACAGTATCTCGACGCGAACCTGCTCGCGGAGGCGGGCATTGAACTGATTATTCAGAAGTGGTCGTCGCCGGTGTACCCGCAGGCACATGGAATCTTCATACCCGACCTGTCCATCATTGATTTGCTGATGAACTGCGGCCCCGCCTCGCTTGATATCCTGCTGGGCGCTGCCAAGGGAGGAACGAACGCATGAGCGGACAAGACCACATGAAGGTACCGCACAGCGCGCCGTGCCTCGGAGTCGAAGAGGAAGAAGCTGTGCTCCGGGTACTGCGTTCGGGCTGTTTGGCGCAGGGGCCGGAGGTGGAAGCGTTCGAGCAGGAGTGCGCGGAGTTCATTGGACGCCGCCACGCAATAGCCGTGAGCAGCGGCACGGCGGCGCTCCATTTGGCCTTGGAGGCGCTTGGGCTTCCCCAGCGCGTGCATATCGCGTTGCCTTCATACGGGTGCGCATCGCTTATCACTGCGGTGCGTCTGCACCACGCGAAACCGGCTCTGTGTGATATCGGCGGCGGCTTGAACCTGGACCCCGGGCAGGTGCCTCCGCATGCCGCCGCGGTGATCCTGCCTCATCTGTTCGGGGCGCCCGCGCCGATACCCGAAGGCCTGGTCATCGAGGACATTGCCCAATCGATGGGCAACGGCACCGGAAAGGCCAGCCCCGTGGCCGTCACCTCATTTTACGCCACCAAGCTGGTCACGACGGGCGAAGGGGGAATGGTCTTCACGGATGATGACGCGATCGCCGGGTGCGTGCGGGACCGCCGCGACTACGACAATCGCGACGATTTCGTGACCCGGCACAACTACAAACTGACGGATCTGCAAGCGGCCATCGGACGCGTGCAGGTCAAGCGGCTCACGGAGTTCCTTCGCAGGCGCCGCGAGATTGCGGAAAGCTACTCGGCCGCCTTCGCGGGGATTCCCCTGGGGCTGCCAAGAGCGGAGGGTCACGCCTTCTTTCGCTATGTCGTGACCACGACGCGGCGCGAGGAACTGGCCGCCCATCTCGCCGCACACGGAATTGAAGCGAAACGGCCGGTGTACCGGCCCGCCCACCACTATTTCGGCGGGGTCTTTCCCCAATCCGAACGCGCGCACCAGGAATGCCTCTCGCTGCCTATCTACCCCGCACTCGTCGATGAAGGCGTAAGGCATGTGAT
>JADLCA010000290.1 GCA_020847495.1 Candidatus Hydrogenedentota bacterium
CGCGTCTCTCGGGCTTCGTATATTCAGACAAAGAAACGCGGCTACAAGCCGCGTCTACCTTGGACCGCACTGAAGCCATCCTCGAACGTTCGAGCCGTGGGCATAGGTGCCTACGGCCTCCCGCGAAAAGGCCTCCGCGTTGCAGTGTATTGCCCGATTACGGGCGAGACGCCCGTACCCCTGTGCCGAGTCTTTTTCTTGAATCGGCGGATGACACCTCTTGCTCCGGCAAAGGTTCCGCACAGCGCCTTCATCCCATCCCGCTTGCCGCGCGTGCCTGACACAGGATATCGTGTCTCCTATGAGCGAGAAACTCCGTAAGAACGCGCTGTGGTTTGTAGTGGCGCTGGCCGCGCTGGGCATTGCGTTTCTGGTGCAGGCCCCCTACATGGCCTTCGCGGTCTACGCGTTTCTACTGCTCGTGTTTCTCGCGCACTTCTCGTCCGTGGCATGGCTGTCCGGCCTCGATTGCACGCGCACGATCAGCCAGACCACGCTGCGCCAGGGTGAGGATGCGGAGGTGGAAGTCACGCTCACGAACCGGCGCGGTTGGCCGATTCCCTGGATCTTCATCGAAGACCTGGCGCCTGCCGATTTTCCGCGCATGGGCGAGACGACGCGGCTCGCCGTGCTGATGCCGGGCCGCTCGATCACGCTGCGCTACACGCTGACCTGTCCGCGGCGCGGCTACCACCGCATCGGGCCGCTCCTGATGGAATCCGGCGATCTCTTCGGTCTGCAAAAGCGCTTCCGAACGGGCCAACAGCAAGACTACATCTCCGTGCTGCCGACTGTGGCCTATATCGACACGTTCAACATCGGGGCGCGGCGCCCGCAAGGGCCGGTGCGCATCAGCAACCGCGTCTACGAGGACCCCACCCGTATCTCGGGGCTGCGCGAGTACGTGCGCGGCGACCCGCTGAACCGCATTCACTGGAAGGCTTCCGCCCGCACGGGCGAACTGTACGTAAAGCAGTCCGAACCCTCGAATGTGCTCGGGGCGACGATCATTCTCGATCTGTTTGGCGCGTGGTACCAAGGCGAGGACGCCTCGGAACGCATGGAACTCGCCATCACCGCCGCGGCCTCCTTCGCGTATTTGCTGCAATCGTCAGGCGAACAGGTGGGCCTGCTGACGAACGCGCGCGATGCCGCCGAGGTGGCGCGCTACGATGTCGAGACGCGCGAGTCGCTTTCGCGCAATGAGGCGGAAGGCAACATCGTGGGGGAGGGCACCTCTGACCGCTTGAATCCGCTGACGGTTCCCACGCGGCGCAGTCCCGTTCAGGCGATGCTGATCGTCGAGAACCTCGCGCGGGTCCTGCCAACGGATGGCCTCGATGTGGGCCAGCTCATCCTCTCCGAGTTTCGCAGGCTGCCGCACGACGCCGCGCTGCTCCCCATCGTTCCGCAGGTTACGGAAGACTTGGCCCTGCTGCTTGGGCAGATGAAGCTCTCGGGCTTCGCCGTGACCGCGTTTCTGATCAAGAATCCGGCCTCCTACCAGAAGGCCGCGTCGCTATTGATGGCTCACGAGATCAACCTGATACACATCGAACATGAACGGCAACTCCACGAGATATCGCCCGCCCGAATCGGGCGGTGAGCAACGCGGGAAAGCGCAGGTCCCGGCCACGGATTTTCATTCGTTGATGGCCGACGAGGCCACCGACTTCGCGTCGCTGACCGCCGCGCCGACCACAGAGCGCCACGTGAGCAAGGCGCCCGTGGCCACCGATTTCAAATCGCTGACGGGCGGAGGCCCGCAAGGCCCCAAGCCGTACCAGCGCCGCTCGCCCACGGACTGGCTGCTCGAATTTCTCACCCCGTTCATGATCCTCATCATGGTCGCGTCGGTCGTGTTCTTCCTGCTCGACGTCCGCTTCGTGTACACGGAAGTCCACGATTTCAATTTGCGCATGGTGGCGTTCTTCTTCATCCTCGGCGTGGTCGCGTTGAACCGTCTGATCGCGCGCGATGGCAAGGAAGAATCTATCATGTATTTCATCGCGCTCGCGGGCGCCATCACGCTGTACACGCTCGCCACGACCACCGCCTACGACGTTGGCTCGGTCGGCGGCACATTCATGAACAAGCCCGGAGTGGCCCTCGCGTTCAACCTGACCGTGGTGATGTTCATCTGGTGGCTGGCGAACCGGCTCACGCACGAGTGTTGCGTCGATGAGAATTACACGGCGGGCGACATCGGCATCCTCACGGGTACCGCACGCCGCTTCAAGGAGAAGGTGGAACGCAAACCCGCCATGGTTCTTCCGGAGACGACATTGGACGCGATTGATCCCTCGGAATGGAAGAAACCCGAAAAGAAACGCAAAGCCGTTCTGGATGCGACGCAGCGTTTGTCGAAGCGCCACCCGGGCATTTCGATTCTTTACTTCTCCGTGCCCGTCATGATCGCGTTCGCCCTCGGACAGCGCGTGGTGCAGCACGGGGGCCAGTCGATGCTGCTGGCCGGCCACTTCTACCTCGCCTGCTACACGCTCTCGGCGCTGTCGCTCTTGATGCTGTCGAGTCTCGCGGGATTGCGCGATTACTTCCGCGCGCGGCGCGTGAGGTTGCCGGGTACTCTTGGGCCATTCTGGATCGGACTCGGCAGCGTGATGGTGGTTATGGTGCTGTTCGGCGCGGCCGTGCTGCCTCGCCCCAACTTGCCGCCCATTGCGTACGTGGAGAAACACGAGTACGACCCCTGGAACCGCGGCTCCACGTTCCAACTCCAATCGGTCGTCACTCCCGCCGTCGATATCGTGCAACAGAATCACGTCGTCGAGTACATCGGCGCGGGCGTGTTGGTTTGTTTTGGGCTATTCTTCATGTTTGCGCTGCTGCGCGGGGCCGGCGTCGTCGCGGCGTACATCGGCCGCAACCGCGATATGTTTCCCGGATTTGTGCGGCGTTTCTTCGACCGGCTCGACCGTTTTCTCGAGCGCATCACCCGCGTGCCCGAGTTGCCCAAGTTCCGGCGAAGACGCCCCCGCATTGATCGCAACCTGTCCATGTCCGCGAAGATCACGAACCCCATGGCCCAGGGGGACAAGCTGAGCACCCGTGCCATGATCGAAGGCTGCTACGACGCCCTGTGCGCGCTGGCCTATGACCTCGGCGTCCCGCGCAAGATCGACCAGACCCCCTACGAGTTCATCGATTCCCTGCCGAAAGAACTCAACACCCTTCGCGAAGAAGCCTTCGAGTTGACCGACCTCTACGTCCGCGCCGCCTACGCCAATGCGGAGTTCGACGTGCGCACGCAGGACCGCCTGCGCCGCTTCTGGATCACCTTCGAGAAACTGCGCGCCAAGGTCGTGCGATAACTCCGGCGCGAGACCGTCGCGTTCTTCGATTAAGCACCGCCCTGTAGCGCGCGGCTTCCACGCCGGGCGTCTTCGTCAGTGCGATCCTCACGCAACGCCCCAATAACGACAATGCGCTGCAACTCAAAGACACGAACCCATCGTGCAGAAGCGGTGCCAACGTAGACGCGGTTTGTAACCGCGTTTCTTCAATTCAGCATACGAAGCCCAAGAAACGCGGTTGCAAACCGCGTCTACGTTGGAGCGCAGGCGGCGACGCTGAGTCGCCGGAATGGCCTGAAGGGCCAGTATGCTCACAGCCCGGAGTTTGCCGAAGCGAAGCGCGGGCCTACCCCGCGTGCAATCACCTCTCTTCCAGCTACCCCAATGGGATTGAATAGCTGTCGATTAGCTGGTCCCATAAGTCCCATCTGTCTCATACATCCCATGCGCCACAGTTGATTCCACGCCCGGTAAGAAGGCGGGAACAAATCCCGCCCTACGCAGAGAGTCTTCCCTGAAATAGAGCGGCGGCAAGCCGCTGCTCTTCAGCGCGTGCCAGGCGCAGGTCCCCGTGGAGAAATCTCTGCAGGAATTCCTGGGATTGGCAAGTCGTAGTGCTGATACACGCGATTTGCGTGCACCAGGAAGCGTTACTCGCTTGCGATGAGCGTCACTTCCGCGATCACGTTCTCTGCGACATCGAGGGTGGCCGAGGCGGCCGAGGGATAGCCTTCATCAAACATAGATTGCCTTGCGTACTCGCTTCGTTGCGGGGCGACATGGAACCACTGCGCGGGATAGGTTCTGGTTCCTCCTCCCATGAGAGGAGCACGCCCTGTCAACTCCGCAATTTTTGGACGCAGTCGAAGCAACAAGGTATATGCGCCTGGGCTGAGAGGAGAAATGACTGCAATTCCGTCCGAGACAACGTCAACCTGACCCCAGCATGAGTCGCTCGTCCCTGAAGCGGCATCCAGCTGCTGCTCCCCATAGTACATGATTGCAGCCTCATGGTTCTGAGGTATCCCTTTGATGTGCGTTTGGAGCGCGGAAGTCGGTGCGAACTCGAAATCCTGGCGTAGTTCCGTCATAGGCGGGACGACGATCGCAATGCGACGGGAGAAGTGGGGTCCATCACGAAAGTCCACCTCAATCAGAAGGTCTGTGGGTCCGCTCGGAACTTCCTCCAGCCAGTACAGTCCGCCGCCAGGCAGGTAGAGGCTGCGTTGTTCGGTGCCGGCGGAACCCTCGTGTTCCGCAGTGATACGCACATCGTACTGTGATTGCGCGGGACCGCTGATGGTGACATAGCCAGTAATACTGGATGTTGCCCGTTCGAAATCAAAATCGAGCGTCTGCTGCTGGGTCTCCTGGATACTCAGCAACTTGCCCACAACCTGCGCGCGTCCGAATTCGAGAGGGCGTTCGGGAAGGACCGCCACAACGGTGAGTTCACCGGGGGGCAGACCTTGAAGCGTGTACGACCCTGTGGCATCCGTGGTCGCGACATCCGGATACCGCCTGCTTTCGCAGACTTGCGCGCCCTGCGCCGGCTTTCCAGCGAAGCGTACCGTTCCCCGAAGACTGCACGTCTGCTGCATTTCGATATCCATCCACGCCGACGGTGTCCGGGGAATGGCCGCCAAAACGGCCGCGTAATCCTCGTGCTCAAACACGGCAAGTTCGTCCCGCGGATCAATCTGCGCGAATTGAAACAAGCCATCCGAGTCTGTCTGAACCAGCTCGCGCATACTGTCACGGTCCCGGTTCGTCTCCCATTGGCGCGTAGCTCCCACGCGAACTCCCGCAAGGGGTCTCCCGCTGGTGTCCCGCACGCGGCCTTGCACGGTGCTCGGTCTTTGAAGAGCGATGGTGAGATCGCTCAGGTCTATTTCGGACCCTATATCGATGGGTGTCCAGGCATATCCTTCCGCGAACGCAGCCATATGGTAGACCTCCTGCAAATTGCCGAAGGAGAACCTGCCCTCAGGATCGTGGACCTTCACTGGATCGCCATCAGAGAAGTCGATGACAAAGTTTGTAATGGGGGCTGCCGTCTGTGCGTCCACCACTTGGCCCGCAACCAGGGTACCTGGCCTCATCTTGAGAGAAAGCGTCGTTCCCGCCTGGCCGAGCGCGTGCGTGCTTCGTGCGTTCAGGTAGCCACTGTGTTGCAGCAGAACGCCGAAGTCGCCCAAGACCCAATCAGTGAATCGGGCTATGCCTTGCTCGTCCGTTCTAGCCGTCACGGGTTCGTGGTACATGGAGGTCAATTTTGCGGTGGCATTTGCGATAGGCGTCGATGGATCGCCCTCTTCTGTCACGACTATGGTCAGAAAGGGAGGGTCTCCACTCGCGTTGTTTGTGCCCATGGGGTATTTGTTGGCACTCGTACCTGGCGGCTTTATTTCCGCCGCAGCCTCTTTGCTATTCTCAGCGGCCAAGGATTCGCCGGCAACTTGCTGCTGATCTGCTGAACCACCGGACCCTTGCCCTGGTTCAGTGCGTGTGAATGTGAACCATGTAAGCCCGGACATCGCCGCCACGGCCGCAAGCAGAACATAGGCGCTCAAAGGCCAGACGCCGCTCGCGGCGGCCCCGGCGCCCGCCAGCGGCGCAATATGTGCCGCATCCCACATCACGGGTACTGCCAACACCGCTTGGGCCGCCCGCTGCGCCTTGTCGCGCGAAGGAAGCACCGGCCCGAGCGCGTCACCCAGCTTGTCGGATATTCGCTCACCCAATTGCTGGCGGGCGCGCTGGAGGCGCTTCTCCGCCGCGTCGGGCGAGATGTCCAGTTGCGCCGCCAAGTCTCGCGTGTTCCTGCCATGGAAGTAATAGAGGATGAGAATCTCGCGGGAAGTTTCGTCCAGGCATCGGATTTCTTTCCATAGAAAGTCGAAGATCTCTCGCTGCTCGTGCTCAGGTGATACAGCCGGTTCAGCGCAGGCTTGCGCTACCTCGCCTGCCTCGTGCCTGGCGTTGCGGACCCGCCACGTGTGGCATTCGTTGCGCGCGATCCGCGCAAGCCACGCCCGGAACTTATCAACGTCGCGCAGCGTGTCCAGCGAACGGTAGGCCCGCAAGAAACTCTCTTGTGCGATGTCTTCCGCATCCCCCGCGTTGCCGGCGTACGACAACGCAATTCCGTACACGAGGGAGTAATACCGCGACACAAGAGTGCCGAAATTCTCGCGTTTGCCCTGGAGGGTCTGTTGGATCAGGTGCGCATCGGTTTGTGTGCTTGCCATGGCGGCGGCTCCGGCCTTTACTACTATAGACTAGCCGACACGGGAAAAGCGGACAGCGCGCATGCAAAGACGCCCGGCATGGAAGCCGGGGAAGGACGAAGACGCCCGGCATGGAAGCCGGGCGCTACCAGGAGCGCCGGCATCCCTGCCGGCTCTTCAAGTTCCCGGCGAGTTCTCCGGTGCTCACAGAAGGCTCCTCGATGACCCAAGTCGCTCGCGTCGACAACTCCCGCCTTTCTCGGCAGATATCCGCCAGCTCCGAAGACGCCCGGCGTGGAAGCCGGGCGCTACGGAATACCTGGCGCGCGGAGAATGCGGTGTTGTCGAAGGTTCTTGGGTTTTGCGGAACGCGGTTGGGTCTACATAGCGGCCGACTCGGCCTGCATCACTTCTTCCGCGACTCGCTGAAATGCCAGCACGCCGACGCCGTTCCACCACATGGCGAGGTCG
Organism: Candidatus Hydrogenedentota bacterium; assembly: GCA_020847495.1. Lineage (GTDB taxonomy): Bacteria > Hydrogenedentota > Hydrogenedentia > Hydrogenedentales > SLHB01 > JAHDWY01. Next base: position 7,016 of record JADLCA010000290.1, read on the forward strand.
CCGTTGCAGCGTGCGGGCAGGTCGTAGAGGAGTTGCCAGGCTTGGGCGGATTCGCCAACGGCGCGGAGGGTGCCCGCCTGGGCGTAGGATTGCGAATCGGGCGCGAAGCGCCAATCGTCGACCAGTACCAGGGCCTCATCTGCCAGAAACGGTTCCACTTCCTTAATGGCCCGGTACTGGCTCTCTTCATCGTGGGCGCCGTCGTAGAAGTAGAGACCGATGGGCTCCGGCAGGCGCTCCTGCGTGAAGATGTCAAGAAAATCGCAATCGTAGAAGGTCACCGCCTCGAGAAGGTCATGGCGGCGCAAGTTGGCACTGAGGATGTCATAGGAGTTCACGTCGAATTCCGAGAAGTTGTCGCAGGCGAATGTGGGCCGCGGCGGGTTGCCAATCATGGCCGATATCAGGCTCTTCCCATGATAGGTGCCGACTTCGAGATAGGCCTCGCAGGGAGGGAGGAGATGGTACGCCAAATTGAGGAGCTGCTGCTTCTTGAGAGACAGCTTTCCTTCCACGCCGGGGCAAAGGTCCAGCGAACGGCTGAACTCGGGGTCCCACAATTCATGGTGGGGCTCATTACGTCGCGCACCGTTGAAATGGGTCCAGAATGCCCTGCGAAATCTCTTGACGTCCATCGCGATTTTTCCAGTCGAGCCCGTATTCGCCATCCATTTTATCGGCAGCGGGGCGGACAGGGTTTAGCGCGATTCACCTCAAATCTTGTTTTCTGTACCCTTCAGAATGCGTTGGATATTGCCGCGGTGACGGTAAATGATGAGCGCGGCAACGATGGTAACCACGACGCGCAAGGTGTAGTCGTTGGGCAAGAGGTGGGCAGGGGCCGTAACGACATCGTGGGACACGAAATACACGATAAGGGTCATGGCCACGGCGCTTAGCATCGAGGCCGCACTGACCAGGCGGGTCGTCAGTACGGTGATGGCAAAGACCGCCACGGCTGCCAACGTCGGAATCGGACAGAGCGCCAGGAAGACGCCTGCGCTGGTAGCCACGCCTTTTCCCCCTTTGAATTTGAGGTACACCGGCGCGAGATGCCCCACTATCGCGGCCACGCCACAGGCCAGGGGGGCGTAAGGCCAATCGCTGAGACGCGAAAAGAGCAGCACGGGGATCAGCCCCTTGAGGGCGTCGCCCAGCAGCGCGGCCGCGCCGAGCCCCTTGCCCAGGACCCGCAGGGTGTTTGTGGCGCCGATGTTCTTGCTGCCGTGCTCGCGGATGTCGATGCCCCGCAGCCACTGGCCAAGCCAGAGGCCAGTGGGTATGGAACCTAGCAGGTACGAGAGCAGCACGGCTAAGAGTGTGTACATCATGTTCATCACCTAACGGGCCAGGGACTGACGCCGTCTTTCGCGCAGGCTTTGCGCGCCGAGATTCCTATCTCGGCAGCGAAACACGGTGTCTGTCCCATTCAACGAAATCTGGAGTAGTCACGACTCGGGAGCGTCCCGCTTGCTCTCCCGCAACTCGATCAGAATGGGGACTCCTTCAAATCCGTAACGTTCGCGCAACTGATTCTCAATGAAGCGCAGGTAGCTGAAATGGAAAAGACTCTTGTCGTTCACAAACAGGATAAACGTGGCCGGCTTGACCCCGACCTGCGTGGCGTATTTGATCTTGGCTTGCCGCTTCTTGTGGATGGCAGGCGTGGGCTGGGCTTTCAACGACTCCACGAAATTGTTCAACTCGTGTGTGGAGATGCGCTTTTCCGCCTCGACCTTCACCCGGTCGATGTATTCGAAGGTGGTGAAGAGACGCTGCCGCGTGACATTGGAGATGGTCAGGTACGGCACATACTTGAGGAACGGCGCCTTGAGATCGATTTCGAGTGCGATATCCTTGAATCGCTTTTCCTTGTCCTCGACCAA
>JADLCA010000291.1 GCA_020847495.1 Candidatus Hydrogenedentota bacterium
ATCACTGATTTCGGCGCCTTCGTCGACGTGGGCGGCATCGACGGCCTCCTGCACGTGACGGACATGAGCTGGGGCCGCGTGAAGCACCCGTCGCAGGTCGTCCATGTCGGCCAGAAGATCGACGTGATGGTGCTCAGCTTCGACCCGCAATCCGAACGCATCAGCCTCGGCCTCAAGCAAAAGAGCGACAACCCGTGGAAGACCGCCGTCACCCGCTATCCGATCGGTGGCGTGGTCCGTGGCCGCGTGGTCAGCATGACCGACTACGGCGCGTTCGTGCAGCTTGAAGACGGCATCGAAGGCATGGTCCACGTCAGCGAAATGAGCTGGACTCGCCGCGTTCGCCATCCGAACGAAGTCGTGGCCCTCGACGAAGAAGTCGACGTCATGGTCCTCAGCGTCGATCCCAATGCCGAAAAGATCGCTCTCGGATTGAAGCAGACTCGCCCGAACCCGTGGCGCGAGATCGAACAGAAGTACCCGCTGAACTCGGTCGTGACCGGCACCGTCCGCAATCTGACCGACTACGGCGCGTTCATCGAAGTCGAAGAGGGTATCGACGCCCTGCTTCACGTCAGCGACATCTCCTGGACCAAGAAAGTGGCGCATCCCTCCGAAGTCTTGGAACGCGACCAGCAGATCCAGGTCAAGGTGCTCAGCATCGACCCGCAGAACGAGAAGATCAGCGTCGGCTTGAAGCAACTTGAGAAGGATCCGTGGCAGGAAGTCGTCGACGGGCATCCCATCGGCTCGCATCTTGAAGTAGAAATCGCGAAGCTGGTGAGCTTTGGCGCCTTTGCGCGTCTGGAACACGGCATCGAAGGCTTGATTCACGTAAGCGAGCTTTCGAGCAACCGCGTGCAGAAGCCCGAAGAAGTGCTGTCCGTGGGCGACAAGGTGATGGCGAAGGTCATCAGCATCGACTCGAATGAGCGCAAGATTGGTCTCAGCATCCGCGAGTACCAGCGCGACCTCGACGGTGAAGCCCAGGCCCAGTACAGCGTCAGTGGCTCCCGGGAATCGGTCAGCATCGGCGACGTAGTCGGCGATGCGATGCCGCGGTCCCTGTTCCAGGGCGGCCAGGATCCCGGAGCGGCGGCGAACCAGATGATGGCGGAACTCAGCGAATCACCGTCTGAAGCGCCCGCGAGTGAGCCGGAGAAGTCCGAGTAAGTCCGGAGTTGCCTCCGGTACTGTTTTGCGGAGCGCTGGCGCCAGTGGCCAGCGCTCCATTCTGTTTATCCCCGGGCCCGATAGACGCACACGCGTGAATGCCTTACAATTGAAGGGCTTGTGTGGGCGGCGCCTCGCGGACCGGGCAACAAGGTATGCATGGGTGGTGGATGTCATGACAGGACCACTGGGGGAACCACTACCTTCGAGGAGGATTGAATGGCTACGGTAAAGTCGACCAAAAAGCATCCGCTGGCCGGCACGCAGATGACCGGCGCGGAGAAGATTATCCAAGTGTTGGCCGATGAAGGGGTGGACACCATTTTCGGGTACAGCGGCGGGGCCATTCTTCCGACCTACGACGCCATCTTCCGCTTCAACGAAGGCAAGCCCCAGAAGCAGCAGATTCGGCTCGTGGTGCCGGCCAACGAGCAGGGCGCAGGCTTCATGGCGGCGGGGTACGCCCGTGCCAGCGGACGCGTCGGCGTGTTCCTGGTCACTTCCGGACCCGGCGCGACAAACTGCGTCACCCCGATCCGGGACTGCATGGCGGACTCGGTCCCTGTCGTGCTTATCTGCGGACAGGTTCCCCGCGCGGCCATCGGTTCCGACGCGTTTCAGGAGGCGCCGGTCTTCAACATCATGAGCGCGTGCGCCAAGCACGTGTTTCTCTGCTCGAAGGAAGACGAACTCGAGGAGACCATTCGCACCGCGTTTGAGATTGCGCGCTCGGGGCGTCCGGGTCCGGTCGTCATCGACGTGCCCAAGGATGTTCAGCTTGCCACGGGACCCTACAAGGGCGATGGCCTGATCCACTTCCGGGGTTTCGAGGAACGCATGAGCCAGTTGCAGCAGAATCGCCTTTCCAAGGAGAGCATCGCGGCGTTCTTCAAACAACTGGGAGACAGCGAGCGTCCGCTCATCTACGCGGGCGGCGGCGTCATCAACAGCAATGCCGCCGGGGCGTTACGCGCATTTTCCAAAGCATTCGGCATTCCGGTGGTCACGACGCTCATGGGCATCGGCAGCGTCGACACGACCGAAGAGTTGTCGCTTCACATGCTCGGGATGCACGGTACGGCGTACGCGAACTACGCTGTCGAGGACTGCGATATGCTTATCGCAGTGGGTTCGCGCTTCGACGACCGCGTGGCGGGCAAGATTTCCGCCTTTGCCCCCAAGGCGCGATATGTCGCCCACATCGACATCGACGCGGCGGAGATCGGCAAGGTCAAGGAAGTCACGTGGGCGCACGCGGGCGATGCCTCGGCGACGCTTAACGACCTGGTCGAAGGCGGGAAGAAGTTCAAGCCCAATTTCGGCGCATGGCACAAGCACGTCATGTCGATGAAGCGCGACCACGCGTTGAATTACAACAAGGAAGCCGGCCTCATTCAGCCGCAGCATGTCATCGAAGTCCTGAACGAGATCACGAAGGGCGAGGCCATCGTCGCCACGGGCGTCGGCCAACACCAGATGTGGGCCGCCCAATATTTTGATTTCCACAGTCCGCGCTCCTGGATTACGTCCGGCAGCATGGGAACGATGGGTTTTGGCCTTCCGGCATCGATCGGTGCGCAGATTGCCTGCCCCGATCGGACGGTTATCGATATCGACGGCGACGGCAGCCTCCGCATGAATCTCGGCGAGCTTGAGACAGCCACCACCTATGATGTCCCCGTGAAGGTTCTGCTGCTGAACAACCTCGGCGACGGCATGGTCCGTCAATGGCAGAGGACCTACTACGGGCACCGCTTCTCGGGAAGCGACAAGTCGCTCCACAAGAAGGACTTCGTGATGGCGGACAAAGCGGATGTGTTCTCCTACGCCGAGCTCCTGAGCGATAAAGCGAAGATACGCGAGACACTCGAAGCGTTCGTGAAGCACAAGGGCCCCGCGTTCCTCGAAGTCATGATCGACCATGAGGCGCACGTATACCCGATGGTCGGCCCGGGGATGGGGTACAAGGAAATGGAGACCGGGCCCTTTATCACCCCGCGCAAGCCGGAGATCGTCGCGGTCAAGAAACCGGCGGACGACTCGGTCGATATCACGCAAGTGCCCGAACTCTTCTGAACATGACGACATTGACCGGGGAGCGGCGCCAAAGAAGAGCGGCCCGCTCCCTTGGTTTCTGCCGGTGGCCTCCGGGTTGAGTGCCCGAATCGCGCGATCAGGGCTTCTGCGGTGTCACGCGCAGCCCGCACAGCGTTTGCGGCGGCAGGTCGAATGGCAGTTCCGTTGCCGGTCCGCTCACTTCAAGTGCCGAATGCAGTAGCGCCGTCCGCGCTCCTTGCGCGTCCAGTTTCTCCAGGGTCACGTCGTACGTCCCCTTCTCCAACAAGTACAGGTCCGCGGACATCGCGCGCGCCTCGGCGCCGAAATGAAACAATTGCGCCTCGAAGCGGTCACTTCCGGAGACCGTCACCAGGGCGGCAATTTGCCGGGGTGGCGTGCGCCAGCGCACGGCGTTCAACGGGAACACCTGAGGATGGTCGGGGTCGCCCGTGACGGTTGCGTACAGCAAGGTCGTGTCGGGCGCGTAAATTCCTTTGATCTCCTCAGGAAACATCCCATTCTTGCCAAAGACAGACGGAAAGCGGAGCACGCGATCCGTATACCGGACCTCTGACGTGTAGCCCGGGAAGTTCACGCGCAGCGCCGCCGCGACCTCTTCGAGTGCCTCGGCCACGCGCGGTATTTCGCCGTCGAGGCGGTACCGGACGTATGCGTTTCCGTCGCGCTCCAGCAAGGTGTCGAAGTCCGTGTTTCCGGTCAGGAGCCGGTACTTTGCCACCGTCCCCGTCACCGCTCCCAGCCGCTCCGCGCACCACATCTCGCTGCCCTGCGGTGCACCGGCGACGGGTTGCTCAACGTAGCGCAGGCGCGCCGCCGCCATGGTCCTCAGAGGCGCCAGGTACTTCTGGTCACCGGTCATGTGATACGTGAGCATAAGCGTTTGCGTCATGAGCGGCATGGCGCTGGGAAAGACATACAGCGGGTCGTTGTTGTGGTTCTCCGGATCCCACCAGTCTTTCCCCAAGCCGCCGATCGAGCCTTCCGGCCAATGAATCGCGCTGGGCACGATGCCCGCCGGTTTTCCACGCTCCTCCCGGGCGGCCGCGTCCGCCCAGGCATTCATCCAGCCGGCAAACAGCTTGCCCAGGCGCTCGTCGCCGGTGCGCTGCCACAAGAGCAGCGTGGGCTGCATCGCGCGCGGGTGGTATACCGTGTCGCAAGCCTTCTGCGGCGAAGGGTCCACTTCCGTCGCGCTGAAGTAGGTGCTTTTGAATTGCAGGAATCCGCGCTCGTTCACACCCGTCCACAAGGTCTCCATCAGCTCCGCGAGACGCACGGCGCGGCCACGCCATTCGTCGCTTGCGGGCTGTAGCAGCATCATCGGAGTCAGCACATCCGAGGAGTCTTCTGAAGTGTGTTCCACGTCATATACGTGGCTTGTGTACCCGCCTCCCATATGCGGCTGCGCCAACAGAGCGCGCGAGAAGCGTTCCTGCGCGCCGGTGATCTTGGGATCATCGAAAGCGATCAGCACCGGCACCCACCAGCGCCACATCTCACAGTCGTCGCCCCAACCGCCGCCGTATTGGCCATCGGACCGCATACGATGGTCGATCCACCATTCAACGATGTCTGCGAGCCGTTCCAGACTCTCCCGCTGCGCATTGGCCCAGTCCGGCGCGGCGGCATTCGCCGGGTACGCCTTCTCCGCCGGCAACGGCGTGCCCAGGTACATCTTGACAAGCGGGTTCTCTGGAAATGCTTGCGCACTCTTCTCAAAAAGAGGCCGGATCTTGTCGAACTGCGCTCGCCGGGCATCTTCTTTGCTCCAGAACCCGCCATATTCCAGCGTCACCCACGTGAGCATTCGAGCGCGGTAGAACTCCGCCAGCGGGACAAGGGGAGAGTCCCCGGCAATACCGAAGTCGTATCGATCCGTCTTCAAAACCTGCTGGTCGAAGTAGTAGAGCTTAGGCTCCGTGA
>JADLCA010000292.1 GCA_020847495.1 Candidatus Hydrogenedentota bacterium
GGTGTGATGCAGAAACTCATTGACGTCGTAGCGAATCTTCGGCGAGATGCCGCCGGCCTCCCACCACAACGCGGGCAGATACTTCTCCAGATGATAGCCCTTGTATGCGCGGAATTTCTCGAGCAGATGCTGGTTCCAATAGATGCCGTTGCGATGTATGGGGACTTCGAAACTGTCCGAGAAAATAGACTCGATCGTGTTTCCGAAGTACTTGCCTAAAGCGGGCTCCAGCTTCGATCCGATGTAGTCGCAATACTGCGTCATGGCAGTCTCATTGAAGTGATCGAGTGTAGAGCCCTCGTCCACATACGTGAGCCAGAACGCCATGATGCGCCATTGACCTTCGGGGACCTCCCATGTCAGATTGCGGCCTTGCACCCGATCCGTCACTACTTGCAGTGATGCCTCATCGATGCTGTTCCCTTCGAGGCGTCCGGCCACCACGGCCACGAGCCGGTCCTCCGGCAGGATATCCGGGCGCGAGCGTGCGGCATCCCGTGGATTGATTGTGGCCTCAGTGGACAGCGGCCCCGCGAAAGTCCGCCCGCCTTCCACCACGAATGAGCTGGCGAGCAGATTCTGATTTCGGTCTTCCTGCGGAATCCAATCCCCTCCGAAGATCCAACCGGGGCCGCCGAAATTCAGCGAGAATTCCATGCCCAGCCGGTCCGCTTCGGCGACAGCGTGCTGCAGAAGATCCAGGAACGGTTCTGACATGTACGGGACGTTTCCCTTCTCATACACCTCCTGCATCGAGATCTGCTCAACGCCGCCGATGCCGTGGCTATGCATTTGCTCAAGCTGCCACGTGATGTCCTCTTTCGACATCGCGTTGCCCATCCACCACCAGCGTGTATGGGGGCGGCATGACACCGGGGGTTTCTGGAATTCGCCGATCAGCGAATCACGCGATACGGATTGCTCCTGGCCGTGGGCCAGCGGATCGTGCATCAAAAAAGCAAGTGCGGGAAGCAACGAGAAACAGGGCCGAAAGAGAACCTTCATCATGGGTCATCCCCCTTATTCGTGATCTGCCGCCGGCGATTCTACCACGTGTGTGTTCCCTGTGCGGCGAACGCCGCGAGGGCCGTGGGCACAAGCTGCATCGTGAGGTTGTCCCACCCGTGTGGAGAGACAGCCTCACACAGGGCCGCGGCGACACCGATGAGTATCGCGGAAACCAGGACGCGCGCGTTGAACCCGGCGCCTGCCGTGAAGTACATCGCGGCCAACACGGAAAGCGCGGAAACGATAAACACGGCGAAGGAACCTTCGAGGCTGCGCGTGCAGCGTACGCCCCGCATGGAAGGCACGCGATAGCGGTGCTGGCCGAAGCGCGTGCCAACGGGTTCGCCGACGGCGTCTCCCAGACCGGTCACGAGGAAGCCGGTCATCGCCATTGGCCCAAACCAGATCGAGGACAACACGCCGCCCGCGAGCGTGGCGGCATAGGGCACCGCGATGTAGAGCGTGCGATGAGGAGCGTCCTTCTCGCGCGCAATCGCCTCATACAGCATATGGCCTTCTCCGCGCAGCACCGCATAGAGGATAACAAGGCTCGTCATCGCGCCAAAGAGACACACTGCGCGTGTGCCCCCGGCAGCCTGGAGCATGGCTGCGGAGATGAAGATACCGAAGTGAAACACCTTGCGGGTATAGCCGGTAGGCCACTGTTTGCGGCGTTTGAGCATTCCAGCGAGCCAGATCCACCCGAATGCCCAAATCAGGGCAGGGGGTCCAAACAGCGCTGCTTCGAAAGGCGTGGGGAGATTGGCCGTAATGAACTCAACGAGCGCGCGCATGGTGAAACGATAGCATTCCGCGGCCGGCAACGCGAACGGAAGCCGCGACCCCGGACACAGAATCACGGCCCCGCGTGCTGCTTGACACGCGGGGCCGTGTGGTGAGTACTTTCGAGAGGCCGCTTACTGTTCTTCGTTCTCCAGAACGATAGCGGCGTCTTGGCAGTCCATCTGAATCGCAACGTCCAGCGGAGTCCGGCCCTCGTTGTCGGTGACGTTGGACTTCGCAGGGTACTCATTGATCAGCATCTCGACGACCTCGGCCTGGTTGCCCGCCGCCGCGTGGTGCAGCAACGTCATTCCCGCGTCATCGGGCGCGTTTACGTCGAACCCTTTCCGCAACATTTCCCGCAGGGCGCCAACATCCCCGGTTTCCGCGGCTTGATAGATGGAACCGCTTCCCGTGGTGGGAACGCGGCCGCACCCAACAGCACCGAGAAACACGGTGGCGAGAACTACACGCACGATTCCTATGAACACTTTCCGCATACGGCCTCTCCTGCTTCGACGATCATACTTCAGCGCACTCATCAGGGCGAATACTGGTAGCCGTCGCTCAGGATCGCTTGGCTCGTAACCCAGTATTTCGTTCCATCCTCAGACGGATACTTGCTGAACTCGACGTGCCCGTCCATAAACAGGATGTTCGCGCCACCGGGCAGGTGGTTGAAGTCCTTGCCGCCTTCGGATACCTGGCCGCTGGGGCCGGACGTCCGAATCGTGTCCCACATCACGGCGACACCCGACTGCGCGGTGGCCGCGCCCGCCGGATTGTTGATGTCGGTGATGAGGAAACGCTCGATGCCTTCCTTCAAGCGCTTTATGGTCGGAGTGGATCCGTCCGTCAACGGAACAGGAAGCGTGTAGTCGCTTTCTTGATTCTTCAGGCAACCCATGCCAGTCGGATAGCCATTGTGCAGATTCGTGAAGATAATGGCCGAGTCGGCCGGAAGCTTCACGGTCAGTGGATCGATCAAAACAGCCCAGTACGCATACGACCAGTCGGCGCCGTAGGCGTAGCAGTCGTTGGGGCTAGCCTCACAGTCATTATTTGTAGCCAAATGCACCTTGCTCGAGACCGGATAGGGCGTGCCTGTCCAGCCGGTTCCGACCGTGCGAAGCAGGCCGTTCTTGTCGTAGGACGTTCTCAAAGCCACATCGGCGCCATACTTCAGCGGCCCCGCATCCACGTCAGACGGGCAGGCGTAGATACCCCAGTCCGTGCAGTACTCTGGCCACAGGAGCATCATATCAATTCCGTGCCAAACACGAACGTTTCCAGCGGGGTCATAGTTGTTGTCATACCGCGTCGTTCTTCTGACCCACTTGTCCTTGTTCTCGTCCGCGAACATCTTGTGGATAAGCCCGAATTGCTTGAGGTTGTTCTGGCACGAGGCGCGGCGGGCCGCTTCGCGTGCACGGGCGAGTGCCGGCAAGAGAATGGCTGCAAGAATGCCTATGATGGCAATCACCACGAGCAATTCGATCAGGGTAAACCCTCGTCGTCCGTTCTTCATACTGTCAATCTCCCCCTAAGTAAATCAGTTCCGGTTTTTCGGAAACACATCATCCGAACTTCGTGCGCCCCTTCCACAGACGCATTTCCTCCTTTGTGTCATTCTGAGACACTACACTCATGCACCAAGGATGGGATTTCGCACCCTCCCAATCCTCACTTCAAGACTTATCACGAAAATACGATTTTTGTCAACAAGTATTGTTTGCGCATCGATACATCGGGTGCACATTGCCCGGTAGAAGTCCCATGGCCGTTGGCCGCTCGCAGCGCCCCTCATGTAGAAGTGCTTTGCGGACAAGGAATTGCGTATAGATGTGAGCGCACGAGAAAGTGGCCCTCTGATTACCAGATCGCGGGCACGCGCCAAGGCGAGTAATGCGGCACTACTGACCGTCCAAGCCTGCCCGCTCCGAACTTGTACGGCCGCTGGAACCACACGTCCGGGCGGGTCGGACTATGAAGCGGTTCTCAGGGCGCCGTCCTTGGCTTGCTGGCCAAGGCTACGGCTCCACCTACGACGGCGAGCAGCAGGCCCGTTCCTCCCGCGAGGAGAAGGTCCATACGCCCGGAGATCCACGGAAGTACAAGCAAGAGCAGTACTCCGATGCAAAGGACCGACACGCCGACGACGCGGAAGGGGGAGAAGACGTCCTTCTTTTCTATCAGCACAACGTCTTCAGGAAGTTGGCCTATGGGCGTCTGTGCCCGCGCGAGAAACGCGTCCGTGCGTTCCTGGGCCTCGGCACGCGCGGGGGCGAGCACACTCACGACAGCCAGAACCGAAAGGGTGACGGCGGAGGTTGCAAAGAGCAGGACGATCTCCATTTTGATGGCAACGCCAGCTATCATGGCTTCGTCCTTGGGTCCGAGCTGCCAGACCAACAGGCCGGCCAAAAGTCCGGCTAGACAACCCGCGACCGCTCCTGCGTTGGTTACGCGCCGGGACACGAGACCGAGCAACATGGGGATGGCGACGGGCGCTGTGGCAAGGCCAAAGAGGGTGACCATCGTGCGGAACTGGTCCTCGGACTTGCCGCGCGACATGAGAAGACCTACCCCCAGCGCAAACAGGCCGAACACAATCGTCATGATGCGGCCCACCTGCACCAACTCCCCTTGCGTCGCCAGGGGGCGGAAGAGGCGGCGATACACATCGTTGGTCAGGACACTTGCGCATACGTTGTAGTCGGAACTCAGCGTGGACATGGTCGCGGCGAACATGGCGGCAACGATCAGTCCGAGCATGCCCGCGGGCAGAAGCTGCGTGCAAAGCAGGGGGTAGATTTGGCCGGCATCTTCCACGCCGGGCATGAACTGATTCGCAGCGATGGCCGGGAAAAACATGAGAGGCGGCCCGATCGCGTACAGGGCCACGACCGTCCAGCCCACTTTGAGGGCGTCCTTCTCCTTGGGTACGCAGTAGTAGCGCTGGATGAGCGACCAGTTGATGCTGCTCCACGCCAGTGCATAGAGAAGGATCACCGGAATAACATAACTCCAACCAAACTCCTCGGAGGTCAGGCGGAAGAACCCCTCGGGTGCTTTGGATAAGACTTCTCCCATTCCGCCGGCGCGTTGGATGGAGAGCGGCAGCAGAATGAGCACGCCCGCCATAAGCACCACGAACTGAATGAAGTCGGTCACGGTCACCGCCCATAATCCGCCCAAGAACGTGCTGATGAGGATGATGCCGCCCGCGGCCAGCACGCTGTACTCGATGCGCAATCCGGTGCACACCGAGATGAACGTACCCGTTGCGAACAGTTTGATCCCATCGTCTACCAGCTTCACGGGCACGCCGTGCCAGGCGAAGAGCTGGCGCAGGAACGAGCTGTAGCGGGTTTCGATGTACTCGACGGGACTGTCGATGCGGGCGCGGCGCCAGCGCACACCAAAGAGGGTCACGCTGAAGATGGTGGCGGGAATCGCCACCCAGAGCAGGGTGACGCCCACCCAGCCGTGCCGGTAGCAGAGCCCGGGATAAAACACGAAGGCGGCCACGCTGAAACTGCTCATGTAGAAGGAAACGCCGCTCAGCCACCAGGGTATGTTATTCCCGCCGCTGAAGTAGTCCTTGATGTGGCGCATGCGGTTGTAAAAATACGCGCCGATTCCCAGCATCAGCACAAAATAGCCGGCGATGATCAGCATGTCCGGGAATTCGAGGTGTCCCACAGATTTCGGCATGGCGGTGAGTCTCCTTCCGTAAGACGATCGCTTGGCGGACTACTTGAACACGCCGATGGAACGCGCGTAGGCGACGGAATCGGCGATGGCTTTGAGAGTTTGTTCTTCGGTCAGTTCGATGCCCTTTGTGCCCTCGAACTCAAGCGTCACAGGGCCCGAGTACCCCTGCTCACGCAACATAGACATGATGGCCGGAAAGTCCACGACGCCTTGCCCCAGGACCGGGAACTCCCAGGTCTCGAACGCACCGGAGTGATCCTTGAACTCGACCGTCGCCACGAGGCCGATGCTCTTGCGCAACTCGTCGACGGCGCTTGTGTTCTCGTTGTAGTACGTGATGTTTGCGGTATCGAAGTTGACGCGGACGTTGGGGTGGTTGACCGCTTTCATCGTCTCAATCTGAACGTCGCCGTTGGTTCCCAGGTCGGGGTGCGTTTCCAGGGCAATGATCACGCCGTACTTCTTCGCCACCTCGCCAGCGGCCCGGAGCCGCTCGTACGCCGCTTCTTTTGGGGACTCGCCTCGTTTCGCGGAAAGGAACAGGTACTGCACGCCCATCTTCTGGCAGGTCGAGAGCTGGGGCTCGAGTTCCTGCGCGAAGGTGTCCTTGCTCAGGTCCGCGCTGCCGCGAAAGACCACTGGCGTCAGACCGTGGGTCTTCAGCTTCGCGGACACGGCCTCCACGTCGGCGGGCGCGGGCACGGCCATGAAGAGGTACTTGACGCCGATCTGTTGCAGATGCGCCCAGGCGGCTTCTTCGTATTTGCCATAGCTCATGATGCGCACCGCGAGCGGCCAAGCCTCGCCGGTGGCGTCCTTCTGCTGCGCAGTTGCGCAACCTCCTGCAAGCAGAAGCAGACTCAGTGCGATGCAAAGTGCGCGGAGTCCGGGAAAGACGCTCCGCAGGCAACACTTGGTTCTCTTCATGGTTTGGCCTCTCATGTTGCTTTCCCCCGAGGAAAACAGGGACTGTCCCAAGCGAAGCGAGTCTTCGAGCGTAGACGGGACTGTCCCTATTTTCCTCCGCTTGGGACAGTCCCCATTTTCCTTGGGACAGTTCTCGTTTCCCTTATAGGTCGGCGCGGTGCGCCCAGACTTTCTCGAATGCCTTGACGTATTGGTCGCAAACCTCGGGCACATCCTTGGTGAAGTACGGCAACGCGATGCTGGTGGCGTTGGCCTGGGTCGAACCGGGCAGCTCCGGAATGACCGGCTTGTGATGCCACCATTCATCTTCCGCGTACAAGGGCAGCTCATGCTGCAAGGTGTAGTGCAGGCCGCTGGCATTCACCCCTTCGGCCTTCAGCGCTTCGACCAGCTTGTCGCGGGTGGCGCCCGCCTCTTTCTCATCGACGAAGAGCATGTTCCATGCGTAGTGCAGACGCTGCACGTCATCTCGATTGCTGGATTGCTCGTACAAGCCGGGGAGTTGCAAGAGGCGGTCGTTTAGTTTCCGAACCTGCGCGACGCCCGCATCATTTCTCTCGTCGAGCCCTTTCAGTTGGCACCGCGCGAGCGCGGCCGCGAAGGGGTGCATGCGCAGCTTGAGTCCCAAACCAGAACCCTTGTACTTCATGTATGGGCTGTCGCTCGAAACGCCGGTCATGTCGTAGTTGCCGAAAGCCGTCGCGCGATCGAAATCCTCCTGATTCTGGTATATGCCCATACCGCCTTCAATTGCAGGGAGCGGCTTGGACATCTGGAAACTGAAGATAGCCATGCGGCCCCAGGTGCCCATGCGCTTGCCTTTCAAACGGGCGCCCTGGGCGTGGGCGGCATCTTCCAGCACGATGAGTCCCTTTTCATTGGCCCACTCGGAAATATGGTCCATGTCGGCCGGAAGGCCAATCCAGTGGACAGGCAACACGGCCTTCGTATTGGGGGTGAGGCGTTTCTTCGCGTCCTCGAGGTCGAAGTTGAGCGTGCGCGGATTGATGTCCACAAAAACGGGCACCAAGCCGAACAACCGCATGGGGACGATGGTTGCGAAGAAGGTGTAGCTGGGCACCAGGATCTCGCTGCCGGGCGGCAGGTTTAACGCGAAGAACATGGAGCACAGCGCACTGGTTCCGTTGAAGTGCGCCTTGGTATACGGCGCGCCGAGGAACTCAGCCCATTCGGCCTCGAACTTGGCGTTGGGATCGTAGCTGGGCGCATGGATCAGATCGAGGATCGCCTTCTCCTCGTCCGCGCCATAGCGCGGCCAATGTGCGGCATCGCTCTGGTCCACCGTGACCGCTTTAGGTCCGCCCTTCACGGCGAGTTGCTCGACTGCACCGTATGCCGCGCTCGGCAGGCCCAGAGATGCGCCCGCGGTCAACGCGCCCGATGCAATCAGGAAGTCACGGCGGGAAGGCCGGAAGGCGTGCGAGTCATGTTGCGTTGTCATGGCATTACCCCTCTTTTCGGTGCTGCGCAACGCCCCGATGCGCGGCGCGCATGGAGATCATCTTAGTGGACGTCCGGGGGACTTTCAATCTCGCGAACCTGCGGTTCGCAACCGCGGGAGCATCCGGCCCATCGGTCCGGCCCGTCCGATTCCTATTTGCGCCGCGCGCGCAGCACCTGACCATGGCGGAAGCAATCCACCGTATGGTCGTTCACCATCCCGGCGGCCTGCATGAACGCGTAGCATATGGTGGAACCCACGAAATTGAACCCCCGCTTCTTCATGTCCTTGCTCATGGCGTCCGATTCGGGAGTCCGCGCCGGAATCTCCCGTAAGGTATTCCACTGATTCACGATGGGCTTGCCGCCCACGAACTGCCAGATATAGGCGTCGAACGAGCCGAACTCCGCCTGCACGGCCAGGAACGCCTTTGCGTTCTTGACCGCGGACTCGACCTTCAGGCGATTGCGGATGATGCGGGCGTCCTGGAGCAGTTTCTCGATCTTGCGGGTGTCGTAGCGGGCGACTTTCTTCGCATCAAAGTTGTCGAAGAGGTCGCGATACCCTTCGCGTTTCTTGAGGATCGTGGACCAGCTCAGACCGGCCTGCGCCCCATCGAGAATGAGGTACTCGAAGAAGGTGGGGTCATCATGGAGAGGCACGCCCCATTCCGTGTCATGATAGACGATGTCCAACTCGCCTTTCGCCCATTCGCACCGACGCACCATGAGTCACGGTCTCCTCTTCGGGTTTGGGCCATCCGGTCTTGGGCAATCGCACCAAGAACGGCGCCAGAGAGCCTGCGGCCACGACCAGAGCATATCTCATCACGCCGCGGCGTGACTACGCGGGGGGGGGCGGGCAGAGATATGCGGATTACATGGCATGGACCCGTACGGCCGAACGTGCCCCCGTACTGTCCAGACGTGTGTCAGGCGCATGTTCGGGCTGCGGGCGGTGCGAGGTGCTACCCGTGTGCCGCAGCGCCTCGAGTCCGGCCGCCCTTCGCGCTCTTATGGCCTGAAAGGCCTATGTACTCACAGCCCGGGGTTGGCCGGAGCGCAGCGACGGCCTACCCCGGGTATACAGACCGATTCTTACTACCCTGTAAGGGTTGCATAGTCGTCGAGCCGCCAATCCCAAACGCACCGTTCATCAGATTGAACCTTGAGCTATTCATCCCTTTCAGGGATGTGTTGCTCGACGTGCTGACCCGGGGTAGTCCCGCGTTCCGCGGGCCAACCACGGGCTATGAGTACATTGGGCCTTTCAGGCCATTGAGGCGGCTTGACGCCGCCGATTCGTAGCAGTCTGGCGCGTGCTCAACGCACGCTGCATCACATTGAACCCCTGGCATTTCCAATGTAGGGGCTGGCAATACCAACCGGACTTCGTGACGCTAGTCCGCATATCTCAGTGCGCCCCGCGTAGCGGGCGGTGAGATATGCTCTCGCAATGCGATTGCCTTGGGCATCCAGTCTTGGGCCAAAGTCCCTTTCCAGGTGTCAATGAGAAACGGTTGCGCCTGTGCCGTGGGAGCCGCCGCGGCACACCGCGCGCAGCAGCAGGTATCCGCCCACGCCGGAGAAGAAGCTTGCCAGGAAGATGCCCACTTTGGCCTCCGCCAGATGCCGGGCCATCTCCGCGGCGTCCACGCCCCCGGAGGTGAACGCGAGTTCGTCAATGAACAGGGCCATGGTGAACCCGATACCGGCAAGCCAGCTCACGCCGTACACGTGGGGCCAGGTGATGCCCTTGGGCAATTCCGCCCAGCGCAGCTTCACGGCCAGGAACGAAAACAGCATCACGCCAATCTGCTTGCCAGCCATCAAGCCGAAGAGGGCACCCAGCGCGACCGGCTCGAGCAGCATAGAGCCGAAACTGCTGAATTCAATGCTGACACCCGAGTTTGCGAACGCGAAGACCGGCATGATGAAAAACACGCAAAGGGGATGCAGCGCATGCTCGATCCGCTGCAGTGGCGCCTCCACATGGTGGCATTCTTTAAGTATCGAACGGATGAGGGATTGCTGCCGCGCGTTGACCAGAAGCGGATTGACGTAGTCCTCGGCCCCCGCAAAGCGTTGCAGAAGCGTGGACATACGGCCGGAGAATAGCGGCGTCTCGTACCGGGCGTCGGCGGGAATGGTGAACGCCAGCAAAACACCCGCGATGGTCGCATGGACCCCTGAAAGAAGAAACTCGAACCAGACGAGGATCCCGATGATCGCGTATGGATAGGTATGGCGCACCCCGATCCGGCTCAGACCATAGGAGAGGAGCACGAGAATGGCTCCTACAAGCAAGGGGCGCAGGGCCAATTGGTCCGTGTAGAACAGGGCAATGACCAATACCGAGCCGATGTCGTCGACGATGGCCAAGGCTACCAGGAATACCCCAATGGATGCGGGGACCCGCCCGCCCAGAAGCGCCAGGCATCCGGTGGCAAACGCGATGTCCGTGGCCATGGGGATCCCCCAGCCTTTGGCGGCCGGGGTCCCGGCATTGAATGCGTAGAAGATGAGCGCGGGGACCAGCATTCCCCCCACCGCCGCCATCGCCGGTAACAGGGCTTTTCGAACGCTTGCCAGTTCCCCAACCAGCAATTCGCGTTTGATTTCGAGCCCGACCATGAAGAAGAAAATGGCCATAAGCCCATCATTGATCCAGTGATGCAGGCTCTGGTCGAGCCGCCAATCTCCCACCGAAAACGCCAGATGGGTGTGCCACAGGTGGGTATACCATTCCGCGGCGGGGCTGTTGGCGATTATAAGCGCCGCAAGCGCCGATAGCAGAAGCAATCCGGCAGCCACGGCATCTTGCTTGAAGAAGTGGACAAGTGGAGACACCTGTTCCAGTTCAGGCGGTTGGTCCTGTTTTTCCAGCATGCGTGATTCCTTGCAGTGAACGTGGGAGTCATTTTGGCGATTCTCGCCCTCGAATTCCAGTGAACGCGCTTCCATTGGGCGCGGGTCACGCAGAATGATGCATACCAAGGGGTTGATTCAGAAAGGCTTTGCCGGATATAGTACGGTTCCTCTTGGGATATGCGCGCGCGGCGCGCATGGGCTGTATGGGCGCTGGGCGGTTTATGGGTTCTGTCAAAGGGGGACCCAACGTGCGTCGGCGCCTGGACCGGACTGAAACGGAGAACAGTATGAGCACTGCCAAATTGATCTTCGAGGGAAAAGAGCACGAGTTCCCGGTATTTGAAGGCACAGAAGACGAAAAGGCGATCGATATCAGCACTCTCCGTGCGAAGACAGGTGCCATCACGTACGATCCGGGATACGGCAACACGGGCTCGTGCAAGAGTACAATCACCTTCATTGACGGCGAGAAGGGCATCTTGCGCTATCGGGGGTATCCGATAGAAGAGCTGGCAGTCGGGTCGAAATTCCCCGAGGTCGCCTATCTCCTCATCTACGACCATCTTCCCAACATGGCGGAGCTGCTTGAGTGGCGCAAACAATTGACGCGCCACAGTTTCATGCATGAAAGCATGATGAACTTCTTTGATCACTATCCGCCAACGGCGCATCCGATGGCGATTCTCTCAGCCATGATCGCGTCGTTGTACGCCTTCTATCCGAATTCCGAGACGGACGAGGACTTGGACAGGAACATCATCCGCGTGTTGGCCCAGGCCAAGACCATTGCCGCGTTTTCCTACAAAATTTCTCGCGGCGAACCCATTATGTACCCGCAGTCCAACTTGAGCTATGCGGCCAACTTCCTGCGGATGATGTTCGGTTCTCCCGCGGAAGAATACGAGGTGTCCGACGTCCTGGAGCGGGCGTTGAACCAGCTCCTGATCCTGCATGCCGACCACGAGCAGAACTGCAGCACGTCCA
>JADLCA010000293.1 GCA_020847495.1 Candidatus Hydrogenedentota bacterium
GGTCACGACCGCGCGTTATGAATGCTGCTCATTATACTCAAACGACGCCCTTACATTACAATTTCGCGGTATGCGGTGTAGCTTTTCGGATTGAATACAACATGTTGTGGGCAGAGGCCATGAAGTGACGTGAGAAGCGAGAGCGTATACTGTCCGGGCCAAGACGTTTTCTCGTCAATAATTTCCCTTAAACCTCGAAACAGGATACCACACTGGAGGCCGAGATTTCAATTCCTGCAGGTCTTGCGCGCACAGAGTCTGCCGCAGAATGGACAATCCAATGAGGCGGAAGGTTTCGAAAACGCGGATTGGCGCACCAGGTGACGGGGGAACTTCTAGCCCGGATTTCACACGCACACACCACTGATCTCTCAATCCCAGCTGATTCAGCAGTTTACAGGACCCTGGTACGTCCACCTTGCTTACACGATGTGCGTGCGAGAAATCCTATCCAGTGAGCCTGTGGGCCATTGCTAGAGCATATCCCCAATTGGCCCGGCCTGGGATGCGACCGCCTGCTCGAGGGCAGACTTCACGGTTAGTTCGGGGATGACTGTTTCGCTGCCCTCAGAGGGCACCGCGAAGGGTACATAGGCGCCGTCCCGCCAAGTGAGCCACCGCAAGGAAGCGTCTTCCAAAGGGCGGTCAAATTGAAAGCGGACACGGGTGGGCCGTCCATCCGGGGTGACCGACAGGACGGCGACCGTCAGTCCTTCCGTCTTTATGACCTGTCCTGCCCGCATGGCCGAGTGGGGCAGGCGGCAAAATAGAAAGGACCAAGGCTGTTCCATCCAGCCATCTGGATTGGTGATTTCGAGGGTGTGCGCGTCGGGGCGGGCGACGGACAATTCCCGGTTGCCGCTGTACAGCACCCAGAAGGCCCGGGGAAACGGTTGGTTCAGGGCTGAACGCATGAGCGGGATCATCGCGTAGACGATGTCGCCGGTTGCGCTGAGAATCACGACACGATCCTCTTTGATGCCGGGATCCGAAGGAATGGTGCCGTTGCCCCGCTCAACGATATCGCCCACGTATTTCATGGAATAGCTGTGCACGGGCAGCATGACCGGTGAAACGATGAGGTGCAGCACGATAAGGACCTGAGCAGCCAGGCGCCTCCGTCGCGCACCCTTGGGCTGCGTGGCGTCCGCGCCGGCGGATTCAAACGTGGCTCCCAGGAAGGCTGCGAGCAAGCCCATGCCACCGATGCCCACGATGGTGAGCAAACGGTATTGGGGCACCGAGGAACAGTACGGGATCGCGGCCAACAGCATGCCTGCGCCATAAAAGCGCGCCGCGGGATTCGCGCGGAGCACCGGAAGAAAGGCCCAGGCGAGCACGGCAAGGGCCATGAGCGTCACGGCAACGTAAGCAGCAAATAGCCCCCCCGGGAAGAGCATTGTGTAGATGGGATCGGGGAAGGCGAAGTGCGAATAGAGCAGTATGGGAAGAAAGAGCAGAGCATTCTGGATGAAGCCGGAGGGATCGGATAGCGGGTCGGTGTAGAGGATGGTGCCGGTGACACCGTAGCCGAGGGATGAATACAGCGCCCGCCAGACAATGACGATCGCAAGGTAAGGAAGCAGCACCGCGATGCGCTTGGACCAGGCTCCCTTGTCGATGAAGCATGCGTGGGCAAAGAGATAGCCGCCGATCGCCACGGTGCCCTCGCCGCAGAGGAGTCCGACCAGGAGGGACGCGCACGCGAGCACGCCGTGGAGGGGGGAGGAGTCGCGGCGCCAGCGGTCGTGGTGGAGCAGCACGAGGACCCCGAACAGGGCGGAGAGAAGGGCGTTGCGGTTGGAGAGCCAGCCGACGCTGAGCCCGTGCGCGGAGTCCACGGCATAGAGCAAGCCGGCCAAAGCGGCCACCCACCCGGGGTTGAGGTGGCGCTGGTAGAGACGCGTGGTCGCGTAGGCCAGTGCCGCGTAGAGCAGCATGCTGTGGAGGTGCATCATCCACGTGTGGTCCGGCCAGAGCCGGTAGTCGATGTAGTGGCTGAGCGAAGACAGCGGTCTCCAGAATGCGATCCGCCATTGCGCATCAGTCCACCAGGGAATGATCCCGCGAGCCAGATAGCGGCTGTGCTCGTCGGGCTCGCCCTTGCCGAAAGAGAAGGTGTCCAGAATGCCGTTGGTCACCTCCGGAAGACCGGGCGCCCCGCGAAAGACGGCGCTCCAATAGTAGTCATCCGTGGCCTTGCCCACCCCAACTGACGTGGCCGTGAGCGTGCAGGCAATGAACGCAAAAAGGAAAGCCGCGCGCCGGTGCGACAGGCGTGCAAAACGCGAACTGAGGTATGACAACAAACGCATTGATTCCTGACGCAACGTGATGGACGTGACACAGCCCGCCACTCATCGGATGGGAGTGAGAAAAGGGTCATGCCTCCGACGGAAACGCGGGAAACCAGCGGCGCTATGATACTGAAAGCGGCATGGCGATTGCACCTGTGGAGGAACTGTTGAAGCCCGGTGCATGTTGGAACCAGAAACCGGCAGTCAAACCCGGGAATTGGGCGGAAACCAATGGGCATACGATGATGACACCATCATCGTTGGCTTTCCTGCAACTTGGTGAGGAACAGACCCCGTTTCTTGCTGCCGAGAATTCCGCCTGATTCAGCACAAGCTGCGTCGTGTCTTCCGACACAGCGGGGGGCGGCCATACCGCGCCAATAGCGGCGAAATGGGCCATCGTGCCGTATTCGACGGTTTCTACCCGAAGAATGTTCATGGTGCTTTCCGGCGTTGCTGGCGAGTGCGGTACAGGCGCTCCGTCATGCCGCCGTTCTGCTCGAAGGAAGCCGCCAGCGCCTGAACCTGACGGCCCAGCAATGCGATGGCGACACCAATCAGGACAAGCGCCGCATTGGCGGCAGGGCCGGCGTACAGGGACTGTATGGACTCAATGGACTCCATGGACCGATTCCCAGGTCCATCGGGTCCATCCTGTCCATGCTTCTTCACCCAATCCGCCACCTCATCCGCCGTGGCGCAGCGGCGCGCCACAAGGGCCTTGCGGCGCGTGTCATCCGGGGCCCACAGCGGCAGTTCGCGCTGGCGCAGGAAGTCCTCGTAGTCCAGGCGCAATTCCTCAAGACTCGCCTTGGCCACGTTGGACAGTTTCAATTCCATCTTCTTTGAAGTGCCGCTCGCCACGCTTCCCTCGGCGATGTTCTGCACTCCCGACCTCGCCGCCTGCACCATTTGATCGTGGGTCCGGCTTCGCCGGTCGATATAGCGGTCGCAGAACCGCACCGTCACATCGTAGGCCAACTGCGCCACCTGAAAGCTCTTCAGGTTCCGGTAGCCCCCATGCTTCGGAATCAGCGGTTCCCGCCCATCGCGTTCAACCGGTCCATTCATGGAGAGACCTCCTCTTCAGCCCATCCTTCTGTCCATTCTGTCCATCATATCCCCACCAGCACTTCGGCGCTCAACAGCTTAGGATAGAGGTAGTCGCGGAGGGTGGCGAGGGAGCGGGATTCGTCCATACAGGCGCGGATGCGGTTGAACATCGGATGGACGGTCCTGCCGAACGGGACTACTACATCTTCGCAAGGTAAGGCAACGGGGGGGCCTGCGTGCTGGAACCGGGGTGCCCCGCGCCCCGGTGACCATCCCCGCGGGGAAATTTGCAATAAATGGTTACTGTCCCTATTTGTCCCGGGGCGCTTTCGTAACCCTTCCGCGGCTGAAATCGGTCACCAACAGATTCAATCGTCGCACTGGAGTCCAGCACGATGACATCCTGAATGCTGGACGGTTCTCGCCCACTACCGGCTATCTCATTCAAGAAGTCAGCAAATTCTTGCGCAGTGACCTCGTATTTGCCAATCTCGAAATCAGATACTCTCTCCAGCCGCGCTGGGATCGAATTCTGGTAGTGTGAGGCTACGAGATCGTAGTCTGGAACATCCGCGGTCATTCCAAACTGCAGGGTTCCTCCTCCTATCCGGATGAATGAGCCTATATCTTTCGGCGGGGGACGACGAATGCGGTCGGCTAGTTCGGATACTGGCTGGTTTTCTGCGCTCCTGACTGTATATGGCGATACGTCCAGCCATTCCGGATCAAAAAACCACAAGACGGAGGTTAGTGTGTCAGAAGGCTGAGCACGTAGGTAGAGGATGCATGCGACCGACACGGTAACAATGCCAAAAACAACTGTTGGCGATGCAACCCATAGTATATGTTTTCTTGACAGCATTTGGAAATTCAGGGACATCGATTTCTCTCTTCCTTCCCCGATGCTTGCCTGAGGTTTGGGGACAACAAGCGTCTTTTGCCCTCCCAACTGGTGCCCACCCTCCGCAGTGCGCTACGCGGGAGCGTGTCGTTCTGCGGAGGTTTGTTGATTGATGCAGCGGGCATTGGTCGCATTCCCTCTGGGCGTTTCAATTGGCCTAGCCTGTCCCAGAACCATCGCGCAGGACATTGACTCAATATTAGCACTACTGCTTGGATTGGACAATGGGTGTGGCGGGCGGGAGGAAGCAGCGCGGCAGATTGGTTGCTTGTACTGTCTTTCCTGAAGAGCCGGCAGGGATGCCGGCGCTCCTGGTTGCGGGGCTCCTGATGGGGGTTGAGGCTTGGGCGCGCGGCGGATAGGTTGCCTCTCACGTCGCGATTGGAGGGAAGAAGGCGGGAACAAATCCCGCCCTACAGGGCGCTTTCCGGGGCTGAGATGCGACCGGCGCGATACAGAGAAGAGGCGGGGTGGTTATGGCACCCCGCCTCGGAGCCGGACGGCCCGGCTGCGAACCGTCCGGCATGCAGGAGCGTATGCATGCTGTTGCCGGCGAAGACCGCTACAAGGTGCGGTCTCCCGCCGACTCCGGTTGGTACAGGATCTCCTTCACCTGCAGGCGCCGTACTCCACGCGGAGCCTGCCAGGCAAACACGTCGCCCACGCTGTATCCGAGCATGGCGGTGCCGATCGGGGCCAAGACGGACACCCGGTGCCGCTGCGGATCGGCCTGCGCGGGAAAGACCAGCGTGTAGACCATTTCGGAACCACAGTCGCAATCACGAAGGACCGCTTTGCTGTTCATGGTGATGACGTCGGATGGGACTTCGTCCGGATCCACGACGCTGGCCCGGTTCAACTCTTCCTCGAGCACGCGGAGATAGCGCTCGTCTTCGCGGCCAAACTCGCGGGCCACGTTGACCAGTTCGCTCAGGCGGCGGTGATCGTGCCGGGTGACGTATATCTGTTTCGCTCTCGTAGCCATATCCACCTGCTCTTTCACCTCTCTCAGGAAGCCGGCCTGTGCGGAAGACGCGGACGGGCGCGGGGGAACGAGTCGCGTCCGTCCGCGCTTACGCGCAGGGCGTATCTCAGGCGCCGTTCGCTGCGGGCAACAGCATCGAGCGCCCTAGCAGTCTGTACACGTCCTCGTCCGGGAACTTGGTGTAATCGCGTTGCACCACGTGGACTACCCTCGCCTGGACCGCGGGAGACAGGAACTCGCGCAGCAACGCGCTCATGGGTGCGGGCGCGACAATTACCAACCGGTCGAATGCGTGCAGCACTGCTCCCACGGCAAGTGAACTGGCAAGTTCCCGCGCGAAGACTTCGAGTTCGTGCTTGCGCGCGTCGGCCTGTTCAACAAACGCGCCGGGGCGCGTGCCTTTTTGGCGGAACATCCCGGGTCGGTCGCGCTTGAGCTCTTTGCGCGCGGTTCGGGCCTCTGGATGGTTCAGCACTTTTCGTTCCGTCAGCGGCTTTGGGCCATTGGCGGTTTCGAGGATGCGGGCTGTGCTGGCGTTCGCAACCAAATACCATGTGACGCGCATGGCGCTCCTCCCATTCATATGATTCCGTCGTGTGAGCGGTACTGCCGAAACGGCCGGGAGCTACGCGTGAGCGGGTTCCCGCCCCAGTGCCGCACGCATGACGGCAATTCTCCTTTCCAAACTTTCGAGCCACTCCGGCGACAAGGGCGAGTGAGCCGCGCGCAATGCGCAGACATCGTCCTCCAACTCCTCCAGGCAGGGAGTCAGATGCTCCAATCCCGCCATGGCGGCATAGCACCGGGCCGTGTGAAAGGACAGTGCCAACTCGTTGAGGCAAACCCGGTCTGCGGGAAAGACACGCAGGCGGCGCACTTCCCTGTTCGCGGAAATCAGCGAGATGTCCGCCCAGGCCGTGAGCACCTGCGTGGGTCCGGCCCTTTGGAGGTCCATCGTGTCCATTCTCTCTCCCTCACAAGCACGGTGCGCGACCGGCACTAGCCTTCGCGTCTCGCTGACTGAACTGTACCGCGAAGGGTCTTGCGGCGCTATCGGGATTCGGCGGATTTGGGGCTGGGGAGAATCGAACGTGAACTAGGGATTCTCCCTAATGCAATGAAGACGGCGTATGGGATCGAAGACGCCCGGCATGGAAGCCGGGCGCAACGAAGAGGCCGAGTTGCGGCACGGGAGAAGGCCAAGACGGAACGGTCCAATCAGGAGCTTGGCTCGCTTTCGTCTTGCACCCAGCGGACGGCGTGTTGGAGAACCTCGGTGGCACTGCTGAGGTTGAGCTTATCTTTGATCCTTGCGCGGTGTGCGTCGACAGTTTTGATGCTGATGTTCAGGTCTTCGGCGATCTGGCGGATACCGCGTCCGTGGCCAAGCATCTCGAAGATCTGGAGTTCGCGATCACTGAGGAGTTCGCGCGGGGGCGCATCGGGGGTACGGCGCCCGGTCACGTTGAGCAACATGCGCTCCTGGATGCGTTCGCTGAGATAGACCTTACCGGAAAGCACGCGTCTGATGGCCTCCACCACGGTTTGTTCCGCCTCGCGCTTCATAACGTAGCCCATGGCGCCCGCGCGCAACACGCGCTCCGCGTAAAGCGTCTCGTCGTGCATGGAGACGACGAGTATCGGCAGGTTCGACCCGCGTTTGGCCAGGGATTTCAGAAGGTCGAGGCCGCTGGAGTCTTTCAGGAACAGGTCGAGGAGCACGAGGTCAGGCTTGAGAAGGTTCACGGAATCGAGCGCAGACCGGGCATCCTCGACGAAACCGCAGACCTCGAGGTCGGACTCCAGGTTGATTAGGCTGGCCAGGCCGCGCCGCACGATGGGATGGTCTTCGACAATGAGGATCCGCCGTTTGCGTGGCGTGTCCATTTCACACCTCTTCCAATGGGGTTCTGGGCGGTTGCCGCGTCACACTCAGCGGGAATCGGCACGTGATCGTGGTGCCTTTCGCGCGCCGTGAGTGCACTTCCAGTGTCCCACCGATTGTCTCCGCGCGGTATTTCATGATGCGCAGGCCCATCCCGGACCTCGGCTTTGCACCCGGGCGGAACCCGCGCCCGTCATCCTGAATCGTCAGCAGTCCACTGCCGGACAGCTCCAGTCCCAGATGGATGCGGATGACGGAGGCTTGGCCGTGGCGAACCCCATTGCTCACGGCCTCCTGCGTGATCCGGTAGAGCTGCAAGGACGACACGGGGTCTTCCACTCGCACCTGCTCGTCGCAGATGCAGTCGCACGCGACATTGAAAATATTCTCGCAGTCATAGGCCAATTCGTGCAAGGCGGCTGCCAGGCCTCGCGAGTCGAGATCGACTGGCATCAGGCCTCGTGCGAGGGCGCGCGCCTCGGTCATGGCATGCCGCGTGATCTGTGTGATCTCATCAGCCTCCGCGACGTGATTCGGGGCCGACTGTTGCAGATTACGCGAGAGACTTCCGCTCAAGCACATAAGCCCCGTGAGGAGTTGGCCGAGGCCATCGTGCAGGTCCTGCCCGATTCGCCGCTGTTCGCGGGCAGCAATATCAAGGACTTCCTTTTCCAGGTTGCGGCGCTCCGTCACGTCCTGAACGAGGAACATCCCCGAGCGGGTCCCATCCGCATCGCCGATGGGCATCGTATGGACGGACAGCGCGAGATCGTGCCAGCGATGCTCTTCCGCGGTTTCATGACCCTCGAGCGCGCGCAGACATGCCTGGAGGAGAAAGCGGGGCTCGTCTTGCCAGACATCGGAAAGGAGGCGCCCTTCGATTCGCCGCTTCGCGAAGAGACCCGGCAAGTCCCCTTCAGCAAGCGTGCAGCATAGATCATGGTCGAACAGGCCGACAAGGGCGTTGGGGACGTTCTTGGCGAGAGTCCGGTACAGCGCTTCGCTCTTGCGGACGGCCTCTTGCGCGGTGATGCGCTCAATCGCATCCGAGAGGCGCCGGGCGATGCCGCGAAGAAGCGACCATTCTTCGGGAAGAAAGGGCGATTCAAGCGCGCCCGCGGGTAGACTCCGGTATCCGATTTCGACATGCCCCACGGTATCTCCGCGGATCACGATGGAGGCCGATTGAACCCACCGGGAATCACGGACAGCCTGCGAAGAGAAGGTGCGGCCTTCATAGGCGATTCGCGCGTAGGCCCTCTCGGGATACTGCCAGGCCTCCGGCAGGACGCGGACGACTTGTTCGAGCATCTGCTCGACGGATCCCTCTTCGGCGAGATGGGTGATCGCGTAGAGGCAATTCAACTCCTTCACGCGTTCGCGCAGGTCGCGCGCCTGAGACAGGTTGTGTTCCTCGGCCTCTTTGCCCTTTGTCACATCCACCAACACGGCGAAGACGTAACGTGCCGCACCGTCGTTCTCTTCGCCCATGACAGACTCCTCGTGGATCCATACCACGCCGCCCGACCCGGTGACCAAGCGGTACTCGAGCGGAGCCTCCGCCTTCATGCCCATGGATTGCGCAGCCCACCGCTCTTTCA
Source organism: Candidatus Hydrogenedentota bacterium (assembly GCA_020847495.1). Lineage (GTDB taxonomy): Bacteria > Hydrogenedentota > Hydrogenedentia > Hydrogenedentales > SLHB01 > JAHDWY01. The sequence goes on from JADLCA010000293.1 coordinate 8,723, forward strand.
CGAGGTCTGCGTCGCCCGGGTGGAGGTGCTTGCCCCAGAATTCCTCAAGCGGTGCCCTCGCACGACTCGAGTAGCCCAGCGCAACTGCCAGGGAACGGCTGACGCCCAGGGGTGTCCTGGATACATCTGCCCGGGCCACGTATGCGAAACCCTCGCTGAGGCGCAGGAGCGAGGCAAAAGGATAGCCGTCGCGCTCCGAGTTCGCGGGGCGCGCACGCGTTCCGCGTGGCCTGGACATCTTCTTACCGCTCATTGCCCGCATACCATGATCGTGCACGCGCCCCCGAGATCCCTGCAGTGGAGCGTCAGCGCTGGACAGGCCAAGTCGCTCGCTCGGGCGATTCGTAGAGACCAATCTCGATGAATGGCGATAAATAGGATGATAAATAGGGACAGTAACCTATTATCGCACTCCCCACCAGTACCCAATCTCTGAAACCTCCGCTTCGGTGGGTGTCGTAGCGAAAAGGCACGTTGGCGGAAGCTTGAACCATGAGCCTCATTCCCCGCGTACGGTTCCCAACGTATCGAGTTTTCCTGTGTCCTGATCACGGGTACTTGCCCAAGAATAGCACTACTTCCTGAAATAGACAATAGGGCGCTCATGCATTCGGAACTGGATAGGGAAGGCGGGCTCAGCTGCCAACTTAGCGGCGTGTGCGGGGGCGGGAGTCCTTGCTGCCGTGGGGCCGTCCCCGCGGGACGGCGCGGACGCGGCGTCCCAGATAGGTCTCCAGTTTGCTCAAGAACGAGTCACTGCCCAAGGGGCGGCCCGTGCGGGTGTGCATCCGGAGCCGGTCCACCTGTTTTCCGTCGCCGGCGACTGCCGCCAGCGTGGCCTTCCACTCGGGGGCAGGGATCTGCTCGAACCATTCCGCGAGGTCCAACAGCCGGGCCGGACCGCCGTGTTCGCCGCAATGTGCCCCCGCGCTGGACCAGGGACAGTCCCACGCCAACTCGACCATCCCCGCCCGAACCGGATTCAGCTCCACATACGCCGCGGCGTTGAAGGCGTGGGCGTCATCCAGGGGGCACGAATAGAAACGGCTCTGCCACAAATGGCCCAGCCTGGCGTGAAACCGGTGGATGTACTGCGCATACATGAGATGGGTGCGTCCCAGCGCTCGTGAGAGAGAATCCTCCCGCTCCGGGGTCGCCACCAGGTGCACGTGGTTGGTCATCAGGCAATAGGCGGTCACGGTCAGGTGACACTGCCGGGCGCTTTCCCGAAGGAAAGACAGATACACCCGGCGGTCGTCGTCCGTGAAGAAGACGTCCTGCCGGTAGTTCCCCCGCTGGGTCACGTGATGGGCGACCCCCGGAACCACGATTTTGGGCCGCCTCGCCATGCTAGGAGAGTAACAAATCAAGAGCAAACGCAATAAATGGTTACTGTCCCCATTTATTACATTTATCACAAATCTATGAAGGTAGCGTATGGGATCGAAAACGCCCGGCGTGGAAGCCGGGCGCTACAAAACGAAGATGCACACTCATCTTCCGTCAAGCTGTCCTGGTGGTCACTTCACGGCGAGGGGGACCTCGGTGCTTTGGTTGCCGAGAAGGTCGGTCACGCGGATGCGCCAGGTGCCTGCGGGATCGTTGTGGGCGATGGGCAGGGGAATGGCGACTTCATCCGCGCCAGCGATCACCTGCTCGTTCAGCCAGGGCACCTCGTCTCCAGCGGGACTGGTGGCGCGCAGCGTGATGGGGTGTCCGCCCACGGCGCCGGGGATGCGGACCTTGGCCTGCGCGAGGGAACCCGGCGCCACGGCATCCGGCGATACCTGGAGTTCAGGAGGCGCAACAGCCTCTGGGTGTAGCGCAAAGAAGGAGGCGCGGTTGGGGCGCAGGGACGTCGTGAACTCCTGTAAAAGGCCCAGGTACTGGTGCTTCTTGAGGTTGTAGACGTGACGCGGTTCGGGCAGGCGCACAAGGGCGTCGCCCTCGTGGGTGCCAAGCAGGGCAAGCAGGCCAGCCTTGCCGTTATCCCAGCGGGTGACTTCCACATCGCGGAGCGGACGGCCATCGGTGCGGGTCACGGGCACGGCAGGGGCGATGCCCGCAGCGGCCAGGAGATCGGCCATGAACTTCCCGGCGGGGGCGTTGAAGATCGAGAAGTTGAGGAGAATCGCGCGGCCCTTCCCGTATTCATTGACGATGCACAAGGGAGATTCGAGGCCGGTCCAGTAGTGGATGTGATACGCCTGTCCGAGCGGCTTTCCGGTGGTAAGCGTCACATTGGGATCGACTTTCATGCGCGGATAGATGTCCTTGCCGTGCCAGTTGCCCCATTGGAGACGCACCTTCGCGCTATTGAGTTCGCCGTCGACGCGCAGGCGGTCGACCTCCATCGCGTCACGCTTGCCGGTGCGGGCGATCCCAAAGAGATCGTCGAGGGCACCCTGCTCCAGGGGTTTGCAGTGGCCATCGTAGAGGGCCGGGCGCACATCGGCGATGACGGTGCCGCCACCTTCGACGAAGGCACGAATGACTTCGGCTTCCTTGGGATCCAGGGCAAAGGCAAGGGGCAGAATGAGGACCTTGTAGCGTGTGGGATCGAACTCACCGAGCCGCAGCATGCGGTCGGTGACGTAGCGGAATTGGAGGCCCGCCCCATGAATCAGGCGGTGCCATTCCGCGTGGTCGCGTTTGTAGTCGCCGTAGGTATCGTTGCCGTCGAAGTGCGCGATGTAGGTGGACGGTAATGAGTACAGCATCGCGAGTCCGTCGTCGTGCATGGAGCATTGCATGAGCAGCGTGCCGAGGCCGTCGCGCACGATGGCGGTGTCGTCGAAGAGTTCCCGCGTTTCCGGGAAGAGGTCGAGGGTGGGCATGATGTAGCCGTGGTAGCCGTCGAGATTGTCGAAGCGCCACCACTGCACCGTGTTCATGTTGTCGGCGACCTGGCTCCAGTACTTGTGCAGGAGCATTTCGGGGTCGGGGTCGTATCCGATCCAGTTGCCCATGGGGAAGCCCGGAGGGGCGATGGAACGCACGACTTCGTTAGCGGGGCCTTCGTAGGGACCGAAATAGTCGAGTTCGCGCACGAAGGCATCGATGTCGCCACCCTGGCGCGAACGCGTGGTGAACTTGCGAATCGTGAAGCTGTCGGTGCCCTCAAAGCCGGTCCAGGCCTGCGGGTCGATCTTGAGGAAGGCCTCCTGGTAGAGCTTGCACCAATGCACGTAGCTGTCATTCTGAAAGGCCTGGCGGTCGTACCAGCGCGCGAAGTTGCCGGATTGCAGGGCGCGCACCTCGTCGTTGATGAACCCGAACTGAACCTGCTTCTCGAGGTCGTCGGCTTTGGCGCCTTCATTGTCCGTGCGGTGCAACTTGTCGAGGTCTGCGAAGTACTCCTTGAACCACTCAGGCGCATCCGCGGCAGGAAGATCGCCTTCACTCAACAACTCGATGGCATCGAAAGATGCGTAGTTCGTCCCCCACTCCTTGTTCAACGCCGTGATGTCGCTGTACACGTCGAGTAGATACTCGCGATAGGCTTTCAGGCAGTGCGGGCTGAGGCACGACGCGCGCACGGCATTCTCATCGCCGAGCGAGTAGGCGAGCACCCCGAGTTCGCGGGCGGGGCGAACGTTTTCGATAGCGGTGTCCAGGGTCTTGCGCATGCCTTCGGGGTCGTGGACACACCCGCTCTTCAGAAAGCCGGTGGCGGGATCGAGCATGGCCGTGGTGGTATGGCTGCTGGCGCGAAAACTCGCGGCA
>JADLCA010000294.1 GCA_020847495.1 Candidatus Hydrogenedentota bacterium
TCAAAGAGCGTGGCATCATGGCACTGCTGGGTGGCGGCTTCGCCCCCGGCGTGACGAACATCTTTAGCGCACACGCCCAGAAGATCCACTTCGACGAAATCCACACCATCGACCTCCTCGATTGCAACGCGGGCAGCCACGGGCATCCCTTTGCAACGAATTTCAATCCCGAGATCAACATCCGCGAAATCACCCAGCGCGGCAAGTACTGGGAGAATGGCGAGTGGAAGGAGATCGACCCCATGTCGGTCTCGATGGATTTTGACTTCCCGGAATGCGGCGTGAAGCGGGCGTACCTGCTCTACCACGAGGAGTTGGAGTCGCTCGTGAAGCACATCAAGGGTCTCAAGCGCATCCGCTTCTGGATGACCTTCGGCCAGGAGTACCTCACCCACCTCCGCGTCCTGCAAAACGTCGGCATGACCCGCATCGACCCCGTGATGTTCGAGGGCCGCGAAATCGTGCCCATCAAGTTCCTGAAGGCGCTGCCCCCGGACCCCGCCTCGCTCGCCGAGAACTACACCGGCAAGACCTGCATCGGCAATCTCATCGAAGGCGTGAAGGACGGCAAACCGAAGAAGCTCTTCATCTACAACGTGTGCGATCACGCCGAGTGCTACAAGGAAGTCAAGGCCCAGGCTATCTCCTACACGACGGGCGTGCCCGCCATGATCGGCGCGATGATGATGCTCACCGGCAAGTGGCGCGGCAAGGGCGTGTTCAATGTGGAAGAGTTCGATCCAACGCCCTTTATGGAGAAGCTCAACATTCACGGCTTGCCGTGGGTCGAGCAGCACCTGTAGCGAGTGGGAAATATGACCTACCCGAATATCGACATCACCGGCATTCCGACGCCGTGCTACGTCGTGGATGAAGGGGCCTTGCGCCGCAACCTGCAAGTCCTGGCGAAGGTGCAGGAGCGGGCGCAGTGCACGATCATCCTCGCGCTCAAGGGCTTCGCCATGTGGAGTGCCTTTCCGATCGTGAAAGAATACCTGCGCGGCACCACGGCGAGTTCGGTGACCGAGGCGCGTCTGGGGCGCGAGGAGTTCGGCGGCGAGGTGCACGTCTACGCGCCCGCCTATGCCGATGACGAGATGCCCCAACTCATCCGGCTCGCGGATCACATCACCTTCAATTCCTTCTCACAGTGGCGGCGCTTCATGCCGGCGATCGAGAACAGCGGGAAGCGCGTCGGTTGCGGCATCCGCATCAATCCCGAACACTCCGAGGTGAAGGTCGCGTTGTATGACCCTTGCGCGCCGCGTTCGCGCCTGGGCATGACCCGCGACATGTTTGATGGGCAGTCGCTTGCCGGAATCTCCGGCCTGCACTTTCACACCCTGTGCGAACTCAACAGCGACGCGCTCGAGCGCACGCTGGCCGTAGTCGAAGAGAAGTTCGGCAAGTTCCTCGACCAGATGGAGTGGGTCAACTTCGGCGGGGGGCACCACATCACGCGGCCCGATTACGACCTGGAGAAGTTGTGCGCCCTCGTGACCCGCTTTCGCGAGCGCTACAACGTGAAGGTGTTCCTGGAACCGGGCGAGGCGATTGCGCTCAACACCGGTGTGCTGGTAGCCTCCGTTCTCGACGTCTTCCACAACGGCATCGACATCGCCATCCTCGACACCTCGGCGACCGCCCACATGCCCGATGTGTTGGAAATGCCGTACCGTCCAGAAATCGTGGGCGCCGCCAAACCCGGCAAGCACCGGCACACGTACCGGCTCGGCGGCTTGACCTGCCTCGCGGGCGACGTGATTGGCGACTATTCTTTTCCGGAACCGCTCAAGGTGGGCGACAAGCTGGTCTTCCTCGACATGGCCCACTACACGATGGTCAAGAACACGACCTTTAACGGGGTGCCGTTGCCCTCCATCGCCCTGTACGACCCGGACACGCGGCGGGGGCGCGTTGTGCGCCGGTTTAGTTACGAGGACTACAAGTCGCGGCTGTCCTGAACTCTCTCTCCGCTGGCGGGGAGAGTGAGTGGATGGGGTGGATGGGGTGGATGGGGTGGAAAGACTCTCCCCGCGCGCTGGGGAGAGTGAGCAAAGAGGCCGGCAGGGATGCCGGCGCTCTTGGCCTTCCGCGGTTCTCCTGCCGTAGTTCCCATGACTCCCATACTTCCCATTGCGTCCTCGAATTGACAGTCCTGACCTCTACTTCGTATAACAGTCGGTGGCGCTATGCATGCAGCACAAATGGGGATGCGGCACGCCGGGCGCCTTGGGGGCTCGCGCCATGCTCAGCCGTCTCCTGACCACGAAAGAGCAATTTGTGCTGGTGGTTGTTGCGGCGGCCGTGTGCGTGGGCGGAATCGCTGTCTACCTGTCCCGCCCTCCCGAGGAGCGGGTCCCTCCCGGCAATGGGTCCGGGGTCAGAGAAGTCGTGATCCGGGAGCAGGTTTTCCAGCCGGTGCCGCCTCCGGAATCCCCGGCGATCCCGGATCCCGAGCCCGTTCCCGCTACGGCAACCGTGGCCCTACCAAGGCAGGTGTCCGTCGCGATTGCAGGGGCGGTGACCCGGCCCGGTGTGTACACCTTGCGAAGCGGTTCCTGCGTTGCCGACCTTATCGAGGAAGCAGGAGGCGGTCTGGAATATGCCGACCTCCGGGATATCAACCTGGCCGCCGGACTCATCCACGGCACAACCTTGACCATACCCAGCGGACCACATGCCTCCAAGGAGGGCGGCCGCCTGGTTGTGCGGGGCGCGCCTGCGGTTCGCGTGACAAATCCGCCCGAATACACCATATCCGGATGGCGTCCGGCAGAGCCTCGGCCGGGCCCAGGCGCTTCGTCTTCCACCGCTTCCAGCACTTCCGGCACCCAAGACGATGGCCGCATCGACCTGAATCTCGCCACGGCGGAGCAGCTTGAAACGCTGCCCGGCATCGGCCCGAAGAAGGCCCAGGAGATCATTTCGTACCGTCAGGGGCAGCCATTCCGCACGGTCGATGAACTTACGAACGTCAAGGGAATCGGCCCGAAAACACTTGAGACCTTGCGTCCCCACGTTAAGGTAGAAACCCCGATAACCCAGTAGTACGCGAGTGTTTTTCGCGTCATTCATCCCGCCCTACTGGACACTCAGTGATGAATGTGCGAGAATCCGGGGAGGAGGGGTGCGTACTTATGGAACATCAAGGACATGGGGGTGAAGAGGCGTTTGACGTCATCGACGCGGACGCCGTATGCGAGCAGTGCAACACCGTAAATCCGGCTGGCACGTTGCTTTGCAAGACGTGTGGCAATAATCTGCGCGACCAGCGAGCGCGGCGCCTTGCCGATGATGTGGGGATAGAGGCACTGGCGGGAACCGGGAAGCCGCGGCACGTGTTGAGCGCGCTCCTGCTGGTGTTCGGCCTGCTGACCATCGTATGGTCCGTCATCAATGTTCTCAATGGCAACATTGAGCTGTGGCTGACCAAGGGTCTGTCCGGCGGGAGCGACACCGCCAACTTCGACCCCGCGCAATTCTGGGATGGCGACGAGGCGAGGCTGTACGCGGACCTGTCCACTGAACTGGAGCAGGCTCCGGTAACCGTCCAGGAACTGGCGAGCCGTCCCGCTGACATGCCCGCGAAAGAATCAATTGATGGGCGCTATGCGCTTCGCGCGAGCGACGCCGGATATGGCCCCATCCTTGGTGGAGCCATCGCCCGCACACAAGGCGAAACCGTATATTTTGTTGCACGCCTTGATGGAGAAGACGTGATTGAGATTCGGGGCAAGGCCGAGGCCAGCGGTGAGCGCGATGAGGACGGTGTTCGCCAGTTCGACGCACCGGCGGCGGGCGTAATGATCCAGGAGGAAATCCTGGATGCCGCGGGATACGGACGCCTGCAGGCCGATGGTAGCGTGAATTGCTACGGACTTATCCCGGATGTGACGCAAACACCTTATTTCTTTGTTGCACAACCCTTGCCTTGATGTAGAGGGAATGGGACACCGATTACCACGGCGGAATCCGGCAGGGGGGCTCATGCGTCTACTTCTCTTATTTGCAGGTTGTTGTTCCATAGTGTCCGTCGCGGTGATGTCACAGGGTGCGTTCGGCCCTGAATACGCGCTGGAGGTATTCCCCGCTGAACACCAAAGCAGGATTGACCCCGGCTCCGGCGCTGAGCTGCTCTTTCTCACGTCGAACCCGGCACGCGATACAAACTTCTATTTTCACGAACGTTCCTGGATGGCGGACAATACGGTCATCTTCTTCTACTCCGATCGCGAGCGGGGCGGTCTCATGGGGTATATCGTGGCGACCGGCGAGCTGTTCCGCATCGAGACTCCGGAAGGCGGGGCGGGCGCGGCCACCGCGGCCGTAAATCGCAACAGCGTTTTCGCCACGCGCGGACTGGACGTCATCGAGATAGCGATTTCCATAGCGCCTGGCCAGAATGGCCCTTCTGCGGTCACCGCGAAGGCACGGGTCATTGCCACGGTCATGGGCGGCGAAGGCATGACATCGCTGAACGAGAGCTGCGATGGCAAGTACCTGGCCCTCGGCATCCTGAAGCCGCAAGACGGTGGCGACTCCGTTATCCTGCTTATCGACGAGCAGACGGGAGTCGTCACGAACCTGTGCCGCATTCCCAAGGCAAGCGGTTTCGCCTATCACGTGCAGTGGAGCCACACAAATCCGAATCTGCTCAGTTATGCGGGGTATAAGCACCGGCTCAACGTGGTGGACATCCGGACGGGCGCCATCTCAAACCCGTATTCCGAGCTACCCGGCGAGCTGGTGACCCACGAGCATTGGTGGGTGAACGACCAAA
>JADLCA010000295.1 GCA_020847495.1 Candidatus Hydrogenedentota bacterium
GAACTTGGTCTCGCAAGCCGGTTCCCATTCCGGTCGATGTCGAACTGGTCCACACTGCCCGAGAATGCGTCGTCATCCAAGGACACACGGGCAGAGCCGTCGACAAACCTCCAGGCGCGCGTGTACTGCGGAGGAATAACGAACTTCCCGCCCGTGTCGATGTAGCCCCAAATACCTCGCATGGACTTCGCTTTGAACGTCGCCGCATTTCGCGACCACCACACGCGCCACAGTACCTGGGCCTCCTTCATCTGGCTCTCGCTGAGCGGTTCCAGCGCTTGCCCGTCCGGCCCGGCGAAGAAGTAACACCCGGAATACTGTCGCAACAATTGCAGGGCCCGACCCGCCACAGTCCCATCGTCATACGTGAGCAACTCAATGAGGTTGGGCATCACACGAGGGTTCTTGCTGGGATGGACGGCATACCGGGTACCACCTTTTTCATTGTCAAGACCCAGGAGAATGGCAGCGGCTTCCTTATCCGGATTGAAAGCCAATCCCAATTGACCGGAACTCGCAATACGAATGTCCGGATTGGTCTTCATCCACCCACGGACCGTTTGCAGAAAGTCGGACTGTTGAGCGAAACAGATGGCCTCCAGGATAGCTTTCGACTTCGTGTTATTGGGGGAACCCTGAGCATCCGTCGTTTCCGCGCGCCGTACCCAGTCTTCGACCATGGTCTTTCGCTCGTCGGGCGTGCCAGGCTTGATGACAATGGGAAACTGGGCAAATGCAGTTGCGTTTTTCATGTGGCCGCGGATTTCAAACTCCGCATACTGGCGAACACGTTCATTGAGTGCAGGGATCGTGAAATCACTCATCAATGCCTTGATTTCCGGCGGCATGCCGTCCAGCAGCGGTGAAGAATCGCCGTCCAGCCACTTTGGAGACCGCTCAATTACGAATTCATCCGATTTCTCCTTGGTACCCGCTTTATGCAGAAAGCCGCGCTCGTCGATCTCATGCGCACGCAATACCGTTTCGGGCACCTGTGCGAGGACCGCTTCTCTCACCCCGAATTGCAGGCTTCCCCTTGGGGCTCTGTAGATGCAGTACAGGCTGTAGTGCCCTGGCTCCTGGATGGCGCACCACCTTTGCACGGCTGACCACAGCGATGCTGGTTGATCCTCTTTCGCCGAAAGTGCCCCGGCTGGGCCTCCACCGGCGCCGCCGGCCCACGGATGGACATCACGCACCCAAGTTCCGTCATCACGCCGCAACAAGAACAGGAAGTTGTCGTCGCGGCCCCTGGATCGGTAATTACCGCCTAAGCCTTCTGAGTACTCCCCGGCGCCTTCGATACTCAGCAAGTACTCAACAAGGATGGGTTCCCCAAGCAGGAACTCGTGCTTCTCAAGGCGAAACGTGTGGTGCACCTGCTCCGGGGCACAGTCGAACGGCCATTCGGCCTCATATGTTTTTCCTGTTGCGGGATCCACCGCATGGGAAATGCACGCTGCCGCGCGGGTCATCACGGGAGCTTCGGACTGCGCGTCGTCTGGTGTTGAAGGCAACAAGAACCAGTCGTTTCGAAAGCTGACCTGAACCGGTATGGGTTCCGGCATGATGCCCGCGTATGCGATTGCCCAACTAGAAACCGCCAGCATCCCAACACGTATCAAGCAAGAAGATGGTCTCATGGTGTGCACCTTCAACGGAGCCGTCTCCACTTTTCAGACACTACTTGATACACGACACCTCTCCTAGTATAAGGCTTCTCATGCTTCCGTGTGCAACCCTTGACAAGAATGCGCAATCCGGCGCCTGATGGGAATCGCAGGTTCAGCCTTCCCGTCTCTACTTGGACGCCCCAGCAATCACGAGTTGGAATGCGACAGCCCCGCAGCATCCCCGGCCCTTTCCTTCCACGGCGGGCACATCGGGTGTCTGCCCCCCTCCGTTCATCCCCATTGAACCGATCCCCCCTTTCGCGCGACCTTTATGTGTATGGACCAGCGGGAGAAGTTATACGACGAGTGGCTGGTGGCGCGAAGCCAGGCGGGGGACGCGGGGGCGCTGGATGAGTTAGTGCGCCGCTGGCATCCGCGTTTGGTCCGGCACGCCCGCACGCTGACGGGCGACCGGGAAGCGGCCTCGGATGTCGCCCAGGAAGCCTGGATGGCCATGGTCCGCGGTCTGGACCGGTTGGATGACCCGGTAGCGTTTCCGGCGTGGGCCTTCCGCATCGTTCACAGCAAGGCCATCGACTGGGTCCGAAAGCAGCAACGCAGGCGAAGCCGGGACCAGACACTTGAGGCGTTGGCGAATGCGCCGCCATCCGTGCCGCGTGCTGACGGCAAGGACGTCGCCTTGGAGGCGGCCCTTGGGGCCCTCCCCGCGGAGAGCCGGGCCTTGCTGGGTCTGTTTTACTTTGAAGAGTTGAGTTTGGCGGAGATTGCCGACGTTTTGGGGATACCCCCGGGCACGGTGAAATCCCGCCTGTATCACTGCCGGCAGCACCTGCGCCGGCTTATGGAGGATAGCGCGCCATGAAAAACGGAGAACGGCGTCTACACGATTTCATCTGGGGCGTGATGGAAATCGACGACGCCCCCGATGACGAGATGCGGCGGAAAGTCGTTGAAGAGTTCGACTATGGCCGCAAGCTGCTTATGGTCAAGTTGACGCTCGCGCTGCTGATGTGCACCACGTTTCTCTTTTTCGGTGCATGGTGGATTGCGAAGGCGGGCGACACCCGCGAGATGCTGCTGGGGTTCTTTTTGATGATGATCGGACTGGACACCAGCGTCCTGGTGAAACTCTGGTACTGGGTGGTCGATAGACGTATGGCCGCATCCAAAGAAA
>JADLCA010000296.1 GCA_020847495.1 Candidatus Hydrogenedentota bacterium
ACGAAGTAGTCGCTGAAACGCGTGCTCGTGGGCTGATCGCTGCGCGCGCTCAACACCAGCACGCGATTGGGCGCGGCGAGCGGTTTGGCCGCCATCCCGGCCCCGGGACAATCGAGAATGAGCACCATCAATCCCGGGTGCAGCGGTGCGAGTGCCTCCGTAAGTTCGGTGTGAGTGAGGTCAGGCCCCGGAAGGTTCAGCCGCAGCGAATCGCCCACGAGGTTTGCCTGGCCTGTGTAATACACGATAAGCCGGTCTTCGGCGGAAAGGCTCGACAATTGCCCCAGCGTCGCGCGCACGCCTTCCGCGGTGGACTCTCCCGTAGCGGTGGTTACGTACGAGTCTTTGGCCGCCAGCACATGCAGCCGCTCCGCGGGCACACCCACGGTATCCGCGAAGTAACGCGACAAACGCAGCATCGCGCGATCTTTGGAACGGACCTCCTCGGGGTCCTTGTTGACGCCGCCCACGAGCACGACGTGCAGGCGGCCCGCATCGGGTACCGGCGCGGCGGCGGGCTCTTGCGCGGCCCCGCCGAGTGTCATCGCAAGTATCGTCAGCAGCATCGCACGCATCTCAGACAAGCCCCATCATGCGGCGGGCGAACCAACCTGCCGTCAGCATCGCGCACAACACGATCAGAAAGGTCCAGGTCCGCCACGCGCTCTTAACATCGTGCACTTCCGAGACACTACTGACTGCCGGAAATGCGCGCGCGTGCTCCGGCGTAAGCTTCTCGAGATCCACATACTCAGCATGGATACGTCCGGCCAGGGCCTCGAGATAGGTCCTGTTGCGCGCCACATGGTCCATTTCGCCTTGTGGAACGGGCAGCCTCACCGCAATCGTCGTCTCGCCCAGGAACTGTCCGCCCGAAGCTGCTTCCGCGCGCGCCACCAACGTGTCGCGGCCATCGGTGAGGATTTCGCCGCGGTACTCTCCAGGCTTCCCTTCGTCCATGCGCGCAACGGCATCGTCCGCGGACACCAGCACCGTGGCCCCGGACGCGGGCTGATACGCCTCGTCGCGCACGAGCACGGTGAAGCGCACCACGCGGGAATCGCTTTCGGCGCGTTCGGCGAGCAGTTGTACACGTGACGCGTCGCCTGCCGCCGCGCCGAGATGCGTCACGAGTCCCGACACGATTGTCCGCAGGGCGCCGCCTTCCTGGTCTTCGCGATAGAGGCGATACAGATGGCGAACGTTCAGCAGCGCCACGTGGCCGCGGCCCGCGCGCTGCACGAGCACGGCGGGCGCCTCCCCGATACGGGCGCCCGCCGTGGCCGCCGGCTTCTTGATGACCGCGTAGTACGGAGACAAGTCGTTCAACGTCTTGTCCATTTCCAGCGCGGACAGTCCCAAGCCTCCGCCTTCGTAGGTCGGCTGCAACGTGGCCGATTGCGCCGGGGAGGCCGGTGTGAGTTCGCCGGGAAGCAGCGCGCGCAGCTTGGGCTCGCGCGTACACGCCAGATCGAAATCCTCCTGGCCCGGAATCAGGAGCAAGCCGCCGCCCCGCTCCACCACAAAGTCGTAGAGCGCCGCGACCTGGCCGGCGGCAAACGAGGCCGGGTTGCACGGCCCCAGAACGATCACGTCGAATGCGTTGAGCGCTTCCGCATTGCTGGGGAACTGCACTTCCGCCTGCGGGATGAGGTAGGGTCCCCGGCGGCTGCTGTCCTCCTTGGTGAGCAGGGCGTCCTGCTGGAACTCCAGCGCGACCTTCTTCTCGCGCTCGAGCACCTGCCGCAACTTGCCGATATCGAAACTCGCCCATTGCGTGTAGAAGAGGACGCGCAGGCGCGGCTCTTCCACGACCTCAACGGTCGTCTGCCGTGTGTTGTTCGCCAGCGTCGCTTCCGGGCCCGTGGTCATCGCACGCACGGACACGCTGTGAACGCCCAGCGTGTCGGCGGGCATCACGAAATCGAGCGTCGCGCCCTTTGCGATATCGGCGCCCTTCATGTCGCGCGTGGCGATGGGCGTATCGTCGCGCGTCACGTCGACGCTTACCGGCGCGTCCGCGGGGAGGTTGCCCTCCAGCGTCACGCGCAGCGGCGCCCCGGAATCGAGCCGTACGCGCGGGGCGAGGTCCAGCGCGGTTACCGCGAGGTCGCCTTCCGTTTCATCCGCGCCGGTCCCGACGAGCAGCACCTTCAACTCGGACGTACCCAGCGCGGGAATCGATTTCACATTTTGTTCGAGCGCGTTGCCATCGGTGAACACGACCGCCCCCGCAACGCATCCTCCGCCGCTCACCACGGGCCGTGCGCTTTGAGATCGTAGAAGATCGATAGCGGGCATGATGCACGTGCGTGACCCCCAGCGCGGCAGGCTGTCCAGGGACGATACTTCCTGCAGACTGCCGTCAAACCCGAAGTAGACGAAACGCGGCGCGCCCTCGCTTGCGGGTTGAAACACACGTTCAAAACCCGCGATGGCATCATCCAGGCGGCTGGCTCCGCTATCTGTCAGCGACATGCTTTCACTCGTGTCGAACAGAACCAGCACGGTGTTCGCGGCATCGCGATCGGAGGTGAGCAAACGCGCGGGATCCCACAGCAGGAGCACAACCATCGCGATGGGCACGCACTGCAATGCGGTTAGGGCCCACTTCAGCCCTCCGAGACGCCGCCACTGCGGCGCACGGAAGGCCATGACCAGGATGGCGATCACCACCGCGATCGTCGCAAGTGCGAGGAGATGGCCGGGGTATTGGGCAAGCGTCATGGCCGCGCTCCCGGCTCGAATTGAGCTGTCTGTTCGAAAAAGTCCTTCTCCAGTTGTATGTAAGCCGGGTCGGACGGGTCCTCGCCGCGCAAATCGCCCGCCTGTTTCCGCACGTCGAGTGCGCGCGTCCAGTATTGCTCGGCGAGATACCGCGCCTGACGTTCCGGCGACAGGTCGGTCCAGTTGATGTCCAGGCCCGACTTGTCGGCTTCGGGCACCAGCGACCGCGTCAGCGACGTGTAGTTCGGAGGTGAGCCCGCGCCACCGAAGTGTCCCACGTAATCGGGTCCACCCTGCTCCATGAACTGCTGGCCGGCCTGCTCCAGCTGCGCCAGCAGCCCCTGGCGCTTCGCGGGATCGGTGACGTTGTCGAGGGCCAACGCCAGTTGGGCCATCGCATTAGCCTGGGCCACCATCTCGCGCGAGGCGCGTTCCTGCGCCGAGAGACTGGCCGCCTGTTGCAGCGCGAACAGCGCCACGTTCAACTGACGGACCGTCTCGCCCAGCGCCGCCCCGGCCCGTTCCATCGCCTCCTGCGAGCCGGTGTAGAACGCGTCTGACGCCGCCTGGTCGAAGGCGTCCATTTGCGCCATCGCTTCCTGCAGATGCTGTTGCGCCTGCGCGATTCCCTGCGCGTCAGAGCCCTGACTTTCCAAGTTCTGCGCGAGTTGTTCCACTTGCTCGCGCAGGGCCGTTTCGCGCGCCCGCATCATCTCAAGACGATCCTGTGGACTCGCCTTTTGCTGATCCTGAATGGTGGACGTGGAACCCGCGCCCCCGCCTTTAGAGGGTTCCAACGCGCCCTCGAGCGACGTGCGCGACGATTCGCCCCCGCCTCCCTGCTGCTCGCTGGAGTCAGGCGGCTTCGCGTTGGGGTCTTGCCACGACCGCTCGTCCGCGGTCTGCTGTCCTTTACCTTCCTGCTTGCCGTACTCCTTCATGAAGCGATCGAACTGATCCTGAAGCTGGCGCTGCTCTTCGCGAATCTTCTCCAACGTATTCTCAAGCCGCTTCAGCTCCCATTCTTTCTGTTCCTTCTCAAAGCGCGTGAGGTGAACCTGCTCCTCCATCTTGAGGCGCTCCGGTCCTTGCTCTGGCCCACCGCCGCCCGATCCGCCCATGGCCTTCTCCAGCTCCTTCACGAAGGCCCGTAGTTTCTGATATGCGGCTTTCTCAGGGACGACCGCCTCCGCCGGATTCACGCGCTCCAAGTGCGCCGCGGCACCATCGTAGTCCCGGCGCACATCGTCCAACGCGGCAAGCTGGCTGGCCGCGAACCGGTACCTCGGATCCTCCTGGATCAAGCCGATCTGTTTGTTCGTGTGCTGGACATCTTTCAGGATCGATGCGACCTGACCGCGCTCGATCTTATCCAGGCCGGCTTTGCCCGCCAGAGGCCACGTCTTCTTGAGTATGGCGCGCGAATACTCCAGCACCGCGACCAGCGACGCGTGCATTTGCTTCATCTCGCCCAGACCCTGCTTGCCGAAGTCCGAAGGCATTCCGGTGGAAAGCTGGTGCCAAACCTGCCGATAGGGCTTGATCTCGATGAAGTACACATCGCCAACACCAGTCTCGCCCTGATCCTTCATGCCCGTGGGCACATCCGTCGCTTCGGCATGGAACAAGATTGAATCGCCCAGTTGCAGGTCGTAGTCCTCGAGGTCGATCGTGTGGGCCAGCACGGCGTGTCGTATTCCCCGATCCAATTTCGCAGGCACGCGAATCGCGTCACGCCGCGGAATCTCAATAACCAACTCCGCCGTGCCAAGCCCGAAATCGTCGCTCACCTCAACCGCAATCGGAATGCTCGCCACATTCGTGGCCAGGTAGTCGCCGGCTGGCGTCACCAGTTTGAACTGGGGCGGCGCGTCCTCACGCAGCGAGACCAGCAACGGCGGCGCCTTTTCATTGGTAATGCCGCGGGTACTGGTCAACCTGAACCGCATCAGCCCTGCCTCGTCGGCAGTGAAACGGTGCTGGAATCCGGCCGTATCGCCCGGGGTGACGCGTTCTTCTTCCCCGCCCACCGTCGTGATCGCCACTTCGCGCACGGGTTCCGAGGTCTCCACCTTCAGGGTGACCGTGGCCCCCTTCAAGACGTCCAGCGAGAATTCCCTCACTTGCGTACTCACGGCTTCCGCGCCGCCCGCCGCCGCAATTTCCGCGGTGATTCCCATGATTGTGGGGACGCTCGCGACGGCGATCGCGTGCCACTCGGTCGCGGCATCACCGCTCTCGAAACGGTACCGGTAATCCCCCAGAGGGAAGGAGGCCATCGCGGTGAAGCGACTGCCTCCTTCCCCGCTGGTATCGGGAGTGAGGAGCAACTCGCGAAACACAGGACCCGCTTCCGGGCCCTTCGGCGCCGTTTCGATGCGCAAGGCGCCCTGCTCGGGCACGCGTCCCTCGATCTTCGCGGCGAACGAAACATTGACTTCGGGCGGCGTCAACACATCGCCGGTCAACGACTCGAGCGAGGTCAGAGGCATCGGCGCAATTTCCGTAAACGGCTGCGTCAACCGCGCGTAGTAGCGCGCGAAATAGGCCCCATTCACCAGCACCGCCGCGGCCACTGCCACGAGGCCCGCGGCAATTACTGCCGCCGACAGATATGCCTGCCATTTGGGCACCGTCTCCGTGAAGTCCACACCTTGGGTCGCCGTGTCCACCTGCTCCACCAAGCGCTCCGCCAAGGCCCGGGAATAGGGGTAATCCTCGCGATTCTCGTAGTACTCGACCGCGGTGACGAGCTGCTGATCGTAGGACCGATGTCCTTCGATGTAGTTTGCGGCGTGATGGGTCGAAAAGTGGCGGGTCAGCGCGCGCCCCAGCAGGTACACGGCATATCCGATGCCCGCCACCATGATCAGCAGCGCCGCCAGCCGCGGAACCGGCCCGAAATGAAAACGGTGATCGAGCACGCTGAA
>JADLCA010000297.1 GCA_020847495.1 Candidatus Hydrogenedentota bacterium
CGCGCAGCGCACATCGAACCAGGCCACCTGGAGACGACCTACAATTACACGCTCCACTACTGGCGCGAAGGCCTCACCACCGACATCACCGTCTTGAGGATGGTGAAGAAGCTGCGCAAGAAACATCCGAACTCCTGGAAGGCGCTTTTCATGCACGCCCAGGTGGAGGCGGAGCGTGGCGATTACCAGCAGGCCCTGGCCATGCTGGAGGAATGTGCGAAGCGCGACGGTCCCGAACACGAAACCGAAGCGGCGATCGCGGAAGTCCGTGGCCGATTGCCCCAATCGCGCCTGCTGGTCAAGGCCTTCGGCCGCCACGAAGCCGGCATCTCCGCGCTATGCCTCAGCGGAGACGCCCACCTGGCGCTCACCGGCGACCGCGCCGCGGACCGGGGAGTCCTTCGCGCGTGGAACGTGCAGACCGGCGAGAGCACGCTTACCTGTGAAGGCCACGAGGCGGAGATCGGCAGCCTGGCACTCACTGCGGACGGCCTCAACGCCGCGAGCGGCTCCTCCGATTGCACCGCCCGGATCTGGGACCTCGCCAAGGGAAATTGCCTGCACGTCCTCGACGCCCACGGAGGCGGCGTCACACAGGTCATGTTCACCGATGACGGTCGCGGCCTGCTGACCGCCTGTGAAGACGGGACCATCCGCCTGTGGGACCGCAAAGAAGGGAAATTGCTCACTTCCTACCAGGGGCATGCGGGCGCGGTCCACACGCTCTGCCCGGGCGTGCCGGGGCACTCCTTCTTTTCCGCGGGGCAGGACCGGACCCTGCGTCAATGGGAGGTACGCAATGGGAGGTGCCTCCGCGTGGAAGCGGACTACAAATCCCCGCTGACCGCGCTGGCCGCCAGCGACCACCGCCGCTATATTCTGGCCGGCTCCGAAGACGGCTACATCGAACTCTATGACGCGTTGGAATTGAAACGAATGGGGCGCCGCAGGGCCCACAGCGAGCGTATCTCCGCGCTGTGCATGGGCATGAGGGGCCGCCAGGCGCTTTCCGCCGTGCCCGGAGGCAAGATCCGGCTTTGGGAGCTGGCCGCAAACCGCTGCATCCGGACGTTCCGCGGGATGGCTCCTCTGGCCATGGACGGGGACGGCGCCCTCGCCCTCTCTGCTGGTCCCGGCGGACAACTCCTGCTCTGGAACGTGGGACTCGCCAACGAGGTGCTGCACGCACCCATGATGCTCTGCCAATCGCACAGCATCGAAGACGCGTAGCGCTCCTTCACAAAGGAGACGAACCCTCTTCGTAGGGCGGGATTGATTCCCGCCTTCTTTAAATTAAGGGACAGACTACTTTTTTTCAGAAAATGTCGATTGCATAAACCTGACATTTAGAGTGCATTTTGATGTCTGTTTTCACAATTAGGTCATAAAAAGTAGTCTGTCCCTTAATTAAAGTACGACTTCCCCTTTCCCGTCACGGCTCCAACAGCACACGGAATCCGTAGCCCACGCCAGGCGTGTAGCCGTAGCGGTAGCCCGAGCGCAGGAAGTAGGCCTTGCTGGTGGCCTTGCCGCCGCGCAGAACGCGCGCGCCACCCGTGGCCGGGCCGGCGGGGTCCGTCACGGCCTCGGCCGTGTACTCGCGGAAGCAGTAGTCCATGCAATACTCCGCCTGATTGCCGTGCATGTCATACAGGCCCCAGGGATTCGGCGGAAACATCTTCGAGGGCGTCAGTGTGCCACGGCAGACGCCCGCGGGATTGAACGGCGTCGCCTCCGCACCATCGAAATTGGCCTGGTCCGTTGTGATCGTGTCACCCGTGGAGAAGGCCGTCGTGGTTCCGGCGCGGCACGCATACTCCCATTCCGCCTCGGTCGGCAGGCGGAAGCGCCGGCCCGTCGCCTTGCTGAGGACTTCGCAGTACTCGTTCGCTTCCATCCAGTTCACTTCCTTGGCGGGCAGGTCCATGTTCTCAGGAGTCGCCTCGCGGGATTCGGGACCCAGCACCGCGACGAACTGGGCCGTGGTGGTCTTCGTCGTGCAGAGATAGAAAGGCTTCGAGATCGTCACCGGATGCTGCGGACGCTCCCGCTCGAGTCCCCCTTCGCTTTCCGGAGTCCCCATGAGAAAGGTACCTGCGGGAATCCGCACCATTTCCAGCGTAGCTCTTCCATCCAGATCGACCACTAAGGCCTTGGCCTCCGGGTCGTCACTGGGCATGATCGCGATCTTCAGGGTTGTGGCACGCGCCGCGTTGCGCTCCTGCCGCTTCGCATCCGCATTGGACTCGCGCTCCTTGAACTCACGCATCCCTTCCGCGGACTGCCGCTGCGCCGATTCCAGGGTATCCTTGAAATCTCGCGCATCCACAGTGCAACCAGACTCCACGGCGTGCGGGTCCGTGGCGTTGAGAAACTCCTCGACGTTCGTGTAACCATCCGCGTCCGCATCGCCATTGCCATCCTCCGCATCTTGCGGCGCGAAACCGTGCTCAGACTCCCAGGCATCGGGCATGCCGTCGCGGTCGGTATCAGGGGGCGCGGGCCTGCTCTCCAGCATGGGCCATCCGCCGACATCCGCCGGACTATCAATGATGCGCCCCGTGCCTGTGCGCACTTCGTTCATCAGGCGTTCATCGGCATGGTCACGCTTGGGGAGAGTCGCGCCGGCCTCGGCAAGCACCCTTTCACAGGCCATTGCCGCGGCATCCGTGGCGACCGGCGGACAGAGGAATGCCTCCGGGACAGCCATCATGGCCCGGAATGCATTCGGATCTGTCTGTCCCGATGTATTGATGAAGAGCGCGTTATGCGTGGTTTCCGACTCAAAGCCCTCGAGGACATTCCCCTCGAAGTACACGCGGGGCATGTCGTCGCCGGGATCGAAGATCTTCGTGCGCGCCGATTTCCTCGTCGAAGGACCGGGCTTGAGATAGTTCGCGACCCAGTTGACATAGCTGGGCGCCTCGGTCGTGTACGCGGCGCGATAGCCCCAGTCATAAAGCACGTTGTTGCGAAAATCCAGGACGATGGTGTTGATCCGCGGGTTGCGCGCCGCGTTGTGCGCATAGAGGCAGTGATGGATGGTGAACCCCCCGGTGCCGTCCAGGATCGAGCCTTTGCTGTGCTCGCCTTTAGGGTGGTACGAGTGCGAGAGGCCCTCGGCAATGATGCACCACTGGGCCGTGAAGTTGTACGCGCCGAACGCCGACATGACCTCATCGATCGCCCACGTCATCGAGCAGTGGTCGAGAATGCAGTTGTTGCCTCCGAATATGCCGACCGCCATTTGCTCCTTCCTCGTGAGATCCCCGGAGCGGAATCGTAGATGGCGGATGATGATATCGTTGGTTGCGAGCACGAACTGGTAGTCCTTGATACAGATCCCGTTTTCCGGCGCGGTCTGGCCCGCGATCGTGATGAACGGCTTCTGAATCCAGAGGTCGGCCTTCAGGTCAATCGTGCCGCTTACCCGGAACAACACCAGCCGGGGACCGTCTGCCTCCACCGCGGCGCGCAGACTTCCCTCGATGGGCGCGGCACCGGGCGCGTAGTCTTCGAGCGTGGTCACGTAGTGAACCGCACCGCCGCGGCCGCCGGGCGTGCACGCGCCAAATCCTTCCGCGCCGGGAAATGCGCGGAGGAGCGTGTCTTCCGTCCCGGATGCCGCGGGACAGAAGCAAGCGAATATCAGCGCGAAGACAGCGGCGCATCGGCGGATGGTGTTGAGGCTCAGAACGTGATGAAGATGACCGGCGAGGGCGCCTGTCCCACACTTAATTGCCATGCCTTGTATTCTCTTTCTAGCCCGCGAATCCACGTTTGCCCAAGTACGCAACCGAATGGGAACTGCCGTCTCTTAGGAGAAAGACGCATCAGAGTCACTCAGTAAGGCGGCGGGCAAAGGCTGTTCAGATACTCTTCGAGGTTCGTGTAGCCATCGCCGTCGTGATCGCCGTTGCGATCCTCCGGGTCTTTTGGATTGAGAAGATTGGCCGCCTCCCAGACATCCGGCATCCCGTCGCGGTCGGTGTCTTCCGGCGGCGGGGCGCTGGTAAGTTCCGGCCATCCGCCGACTTCATCTTGCGAATCCAGCAGTTTGCCCGTTCGGTTCCGGACATCGCGAATGAACCGAGCGTCCACGGCGTCGCGCTTGAGGGACGCACCGGCATGTTCCAGCACAAGCGCGTACGCTTCCTGCGCCGCTTGGGTGACAGGCGTGTTGTCTCCCAAGCCGTAAGGACTCTCCACGCGCCAGTCGTCCACCGTGCCCGCGTACTTGTAGTTCGAGTCCGGACCCAGCCACGTCTTGAAATCCAACGCCAGGTAGTTGTTCGCCGTCCAATCTTCGTGACCTTCAAAGACATTGCCGCTCATGTGCCCCTTGGCCTTGTCGGGCAGACTGGCCTTCATGGCAACCGCGCCTCGCGTCACATCGGTCTCGGGTCCCGGCCGGAAGTAGTTGTTAATCAGATTCACCTGGTTGTCACACACGTTCGCAGCGCCCGACCAGTTGTAGATGACGTTGTTGCGGAAGTCGAGGATCCATTGCGGGTCTTGCACAGAACCGCCGATGGTGGGATGCCTGTCGCGGCTGGTCGCGAAGATGTTGTGATGTATCGTGACATTGCTCAACGGCGCCCGGAACGACGCGCACATGGCGTGCGGCCCCTTGGGATGAATGCTGCGGTGAAGTGCCTCGCTGAGGATGCACCACTGGATTGTGTAATTCTTACAGCCGCGCGTGTCGTGAATGCCGTCAATGCCCCAGCTCGCGGAGACATGATCGATGATCAGCCGGTCGCAATAGTCCGCCGTGATGACATCCGGTCCGCTGGGCTCCTTGTTCTTGTCCCCAAGCCGGAAGCGCATGTAGCGAATCACGATGTCCGACGCCTCTCGCAGTCCGAGGTTGTGGTCCTTGACCGTGATGCCATCGCCCGGTGCGGTCTGTCCCGCAAGGGTCAGCCGCGGCTTCTCGATCATCAAAGGCGACTTCAGTTCAATTGTTCCGGACACATCGAACACAACGGTGCGAGGCCCGTCCGCGGTCATGATGCCGTCTCGCAGCGAACCCGGACCCGCGTCGTCGAGATTTGTGACGTGGTACACGTCGCCACCGCGTCCGCCCAGGGCGTAGCGCCCATAGCCCTCCGCGCCGGGGAATGCGGGAACAGGACCACCCGGCTCCGCCGCCGTGCATGGGAGCAGACTTGGTGCCACCAGGCATGCCGTCATCAACAGAACCGTAAGAACCTTCATGTGCATCTTCCCAACTCTTTCTACCGGATTCAGCGTGAACCGTACCGCCCGTGAGGACTCCTGGCCTCCGCACGTTTCAAGAAAGCATGATACCCTACCGATCGCTTTTGTACATCCCTCATTTCGAGGGGAATCGCATGCTACACGCATTGGGCTTCTGCAATCCCCGCCGAACGGAGTGACGCGCATTGAGTTCCAGTAGGGTGGGATTTGTTCCCGCCCTCTTTGCGAGGCGCCCACCGCCGCCGGCTCGCCCAAGAGCCGGCAGGGATGCCGGCGCTCCGGGTAGGGTAGCACGCTTCCTGAGGTCCAAGGTCAGTTGCGGCCGACTCGAGATTGGGAGGGTTAGAGGGCGGGAACAAATCCCGCCCTACAATGTGCGCTTCTTCAAGGGTTCGTGTAACTGTTGATGCCTTCCAGGCCGGTCATGCCTCCCCGAGACTTTTCATTCCGTGATAGCGTATGATGGCGGGACGGGCATAGGGCGTTCCCGGGCGCCCGCCGGGGCGGCGCGCCATGGGGGCACACGATTCGAGAGGAGCCGTGTGATGGGCAACGTTTACTTCGGCGTGAATCTGGAGTTCGTGCGGCATAACGACAAACCCATGGAGTGGGGCGGCGAGAAGGCCGCGGACCTGGGCTATGACTACGTGGAGCCCATGGTGCACCTGGGCCGGGAGCTACTCAGCGAGGCCGGCTATTTTCACAGTGTCTCGATGTATGACGACCCGTACCGCGTCAAACGCGCTTGCGAGAAGGCGGGAGTCCGCCTGTCGGGATTGTCCGCGCATTGCCCGCTGTGCAAACCGGAAATCAGCACGGAGTACCTGAAGCAGGCGGTCCGCTTTGCGGCGGAATGCGGCGCGCCCGTCATCAACACCGACGAAGGCCCCAAGCCCAAGTGGACCACGGTGGAGGAGGACCACGCGCTCATGCGCTATGTGCTGTACGAGGCGGCGCAACTCGCGGAACCGCGCGGCATCCTGATCGGGCTCGAGCCGCACCAGCAATACAGCAAGACCCCTGCTGGGCTCGACCGCATCTACAATCTCGTCAAGTCGCCGGCCATCGGCATCAACTTCGACACCGGCAACAGCTACCTGTCCGGTGAAGATCCGATCCAGTGGTTGGAGCATGTGCTTGACCGCCTCGTGCATCTGCACGCCAAGGACATCTCCGTGCAGCAGTCCTCAGCCGAGCGCGGCAAAGTCACGGGCACGCCTGTGGGGTGCGCGTGCGGCGAGGGTGTCATCGATTGGGCAAAGGTCATCGAGGCGTGCCGGCGCGCCAAGCGTGACATCGTGCTCAGCGTCGAATGCGGCACCGTCGATCAGGCCGAACGCAGCATCAAGCATCTGAAGTCGCTGGTGAAATGAGACACACAAGGGCGAATTGGCGCCGGAGGAAATGCCTTTCAGAACGTGCGCTCCGACGGCTGCGCGATCAGGGGTGACTTCATGCGGAGATATGCCATGTGGATTTTGAAGGTGTCTGTGGTGTTGGTGTTGAGTACCCTGTGCGTGGTTTTGGCGGAAGGCCGCCTTGAACACGTTGATCCGCCGCAGAGCGACGGTGTCTTGAATGTAACGACGGACGATACCCATGTGACTATCTCCGGCGACTCGCCGATTCTCCGGTATCACTACGCGAACGTTCCCTTCAAACCCTACGTGCAGGAACTGTTCTCTCCAAGCGGTTTCAATATCCTGCTCGACGCGCCAAGCGATCACCTGCACCATCACGGGCTGATGTTTGCCGTGGCCGCGGAGGGTGTGGACTTCTGGGCGGAACTCGAGACTTGCGGGAAGCAGATCCACAAGGGATTCCCCGTATCATTCAGGGAAGAAGAACAGAACGGCGTATCCCTGGGTTCGTTCACGGAGCAGGTGGATTGGCAGCGCCCAACGGACAGCGCCATCCTTCTGAACGAATCGCGTACCATCACCGCGTTCAGCGCTCCTGACCTGAAGGCGACGCTGCTCACGTGGACATCCGAGCTGACCCCCGCCAAGGAACTGCCGTCGGCTGCGCTGACTGGTTCGCATTACTTCGGTTTGGGACTGCGCTTCCAGCCCATTCTGGATGGCATCGGCACGTTCCGAAACAGCGCCGGGGACCTCGGGCAGATTATTCGCGGCGAAGAGCGCAACGGACGGGCGACGTGGTCCTGCTACAGCGCGGTGGTCGATGGCAAGCCGCTGACGGTCGCCATGTTCGATGATCCCGCCAACGCGCGTCACCCCGCGACGTGGTTCACAATGCCGAAGTTCGCGTATATGTCCGCGACGCTGGACTTGAAGACGGAACCGCTCGTGATCAAGGCGGGGGAGACCCTGAAGCTGCGCTACGGCGTGGCGATCTGGGACGCGCAGCCCGATGACAAGGAAATCGAGGCGATGTACCAGAAGTGGCTCGCACTTCCGCACTAGCGCGGCGGAGGAAGTTGCGCGCGCGGCAAGTTGAATCGGTCTATGAGTTGAAGAACATCCCCCTACACCCCCTTCAAAGGGGGAATTTTGCAGTACTATTACTATATTTGAATGGATGGCCTTGCGCAGCACACGGTCGATGGACATGTCGAATACGCGACCCGAAGGGTCGCCTCAGGGTCCCCCTTTGAAGGGGGTGCAGGGGGATGTTCTTCAAGGTAATCGGGTCAGCCGCAGGAGTCGCAGTATAGCGGCCTCTTGCGAATGTGATGATGAGCAGTATCCGGGGCACAAACGGGGGATCCCATAGTAAGGAGATGGTTATGGGCACCACATCCAGCAATCAACCAACAAGCGAACTCACGAGGCGGCAGTTCATGAGCCGCTCCGCGACGGCCGGTGTAGCCGCGACGCTCGCGGCATCCGCGACACGCGCCGCGGCGCAAGACACCACGAAGGTTCTGCGCGCGGGCGTGATCGGCTGCGGTGGCCGCGGCGGCGGCCACATGAAGACCCTCGGCTACATCAAGGAGAACAAGGCCAACGTGGAGATTGTCGCCGTGTGCGACACCTACCGCGGCCGCCTCGACAAGGCCGCGCAGGCCACCGGCGCGAAGCCCTACATGGATCATCGGGAACTGCTCGCCGACCCGAACGTCGACGTGGTGTTCATCGCAACTCCGGACCATATCCATGGCTACCAGGCGATCGACGCGATCCGCGCCGGCAAGGACGTCTATTGCGAGAAGCCGGTTACGCATTGGCGCCAATTTGAATTGACTCGCCAACTCGCGGCGGAAGTCGCGGCATCGGACCGCGTGTTTCAACTCGGCACCCAAGGCATGTCGGACTCCGCGTGGCGCCAGATCAAGACCCTGATTCAGGATGGCCTCATCGGGCAGCCGATCCACGCGGAGTGCGGGTACTTCCGCGTCGGCGACTGGGGCGAGCGCGGAATGCCGATCGATGATCCGAATATCAAACCGGGTCCGGATCTCAACTGGGAAGCCTTCCTCGGCGACTCGCCGAAGCGGCCTTTCGACGTGAGCCGTTACTTCCGCTGGCGGATGTACGAAGACTACGCGGGCGGGCCTTCAACGGACCTCTACCCCCACTCCCTGACGCCGGTCATCTATATGCTCGGCCTCAAGCAGCCCAGTGTCGCGGTCGCGACCGGCGGCATGTTCCGCTACCAGGAACGCGAAGTGCCCGACACGTACAACATCCTCCTCGACTATCCCGAGAAGATCACCATTGCCGTGCTCGGCACGCAAGGCAACGACTACTCCGGCACAGGCTCGCGCGGCGCGGGAGGACGCATCCCCATCATTCGCGGGTGGGACGGCTCGTTGACCGTTCAGGGAGACCAGATCGTGTTCACCCCCGCGGACGAATCCAAGAAAGAAGCGAAGACCTTCCCCATTGAGAACAAAGAAGACATGGTGCTGTACTTCGACCACTTCCTGGACTGCTGCCGCACGCGGACCAAGGAGACCTGGAGCACGATGGAGGTTGGTTTCTACGTGCAAACCGCCATGCAGATGGCGACCCTCGCGCTGCGTGAGGGCAAGGTCGCCCGCTTCGACGCGAACCAGCAGAAGATCGTAATCTGAGTTTACGCCGATCCCTTGTCCTATGGATTGGGTAATCCGGCGCATGAGGCCGTTGGCCTCATGCGCCGGGTATGGTTTCAGGCAAAGACTAGGACGACAAGCGAGGGCTGCAGCCAAGTGAGGAAACGATGACCACGGGATCGCCCGTTGTGGTGTACTCGGCCTATGGCGGCGAGCGTTGGCTTCGCGAAGCGCAGTTCAGCGCGTGCACGGCCCTCGCACTGCGCCAAGGCTCTGGTGACTATCGCATTGCCGTGTACACCGACCAGCCCAGGTACTTCGATCGCCTGCCCGTGGACATTCACCACAACACGCCAGAGCAGTACGAAACCTGGGCAGGGCCCGACCACTTCACGTATCGCGTCAAGTTTCATGTCCTGGCCGACGCGTTGGGACGCTACACCGCGCCCTGTCTCCTGCTCGATTCGGACACCTACTTCAAGCGCAATCCCGGGCCACTCTTGGCGCAATTGCGGCCGGGCACCGCGATTATGGATCGTTGTGACGGCCTCGTGTTTCGCGATCCGCGTTACATGGAATTCGCGCAGATGCTGCGCGCCGCGTTCCCCGGCCTCGAAGTGCTCATGGAGAACGGTGAGCGGCTGGTCTTGTCCCAACAGGATACGCCGATGTGGATATCAGGCGTCGTGGGGGTTCATTACGCGGATCGCACGCTGATCGATCAAGCCTTCCGTGCGCTCAACGCGATGCTGCCACGCTGCCACTATTTCATCATGGAGCAGTTTGCCTTCTCCGAAGTCCTGCGGCAGAATGCCCGTGTGCTCCCGGCATCGGACTGCATCGAACACTATTGGGGTTCCTGGGTCGATCCCTACTTTGGCGTCAGCAAGCTGCACTTCTACAAAAGGCAGATTGAGGCGCTGCTTCAACACTTCGAACGCATGCCACTTGAGCAGGGTCTCGATATGATTCGACGGGCGCGCATCCGCCCTTATCGCCGCCCGTTCGTGTATCGTGTGTGGAATAGACTCCGGCATCCCGGCGGACAAGATCACTAGCAGCAACTCAAGATGCGGCCATCAGGAGGAAGTATGCGAAACCATTTTGCGTGTGGCGTAGCCTTGGTCCTTTTTAGCGCCAATGCGTCGTTCGCCCAGGGACCGCAAGTTGTTCCGAACCGGCTGAACAACTTCGTGACTCAGCTCGCCGAATTCACGCAAATCCCCGCAGACAAGGAGTCCTCCCTGCCATTTCACAATCCCCGGCACGGCTGGGTGCTCGTAGCTGTTGATTTCGGAGGCGATAGTGCGGGCGGTACTTCTGTGGATATTCGCCTGCAATCCGGCGCGGGGACGACTCCACTGCGCCTCGGGACCGAATCCCGCGAGGCGATGCGCCTTCTGCCCGCTGGAGACTACATGCTTCTCATCAGACCGGGTACCGTACTCGCCTCCGTCTCCGTGCGCGCGATTCCCGAACTCCAGTACTGCCGCTATCCATCCAAACCCGCGGTCGAGGCGTACGGCCCGTACGACTGGGAGTTTCTGGCGGAGCACGTGCTTCCTCACGTAAACACAATCATCGGCGCGCCCAGCGAGGAATCCGACGCGCACATCACGGAGTGGACTCGCAACGGCGGCAAGTGGATCGCCTATGGCGGCCTTCCGCACGACCAGCACCTCACTGCGGACCAGGCTCTGACCCAGTGGACCCAGAATGCTGGATTCAAAGACCCGCGTCTGTCCGGGCTGATCGCGGACGAGTTTCAAGGCCGCCACAATGAGTGGTATCCGGCGTGGACCGAAGCCCTCGCGCGCATGGGCGCCGACCCCGCGCTGAAGGGCCGTTGGTTCTATGGCTACTGCGGCGGCCCTGGCATGTACACGCGCCCGCAGCCCCGCGCCCTCGTGCGCACCGTGCTTGACGCGGGCTACTACATGGCCTGGGAGCGCTACCTCCACGAGATGCCCACCCTGGAAGAGGCGCAGGCCCTGCTCGATTCCCACCTCGGCCGCGA
The DNA here is from genome assembly GCA_020847495.1 of Candidatus Hydrogenedentota bacterium. Taxonomy (GTDB): domain Bacteria; phylum Hydrogenedentota; class Hydrogenedentia; order Hydrogenedentales; family SLHB01; genus JAHDWY01. Next base: position 11,241 of record JADLCA010000297.1, read on the forward strand.
AATGGTCAAATGGCAGGCCGCCTTCCCGGACTGCCAGAAGCAAATCGTTCTCGTGTCCGGCCTGTTCACCCACGGACTCAGCCTGGATGTCCAACCGGAGGTGGACTACAAGGCCTGGATGGACATGCAAATGCGCTACCTCGCTACCCAGCCAGCCTTCGACGGCCTCTTCGGCCTGCAATGGTGGGTGTCTCAGTACGCGGATGAAGAAACCCTGCGTTGGATGGCCCGCCTGTTCCGCCATTACGCCATCGAGGGCAACACAGACTCTCTCGCAGAGTCCTTTGGCTACGCGTATCTCCCCGGACTGGTTGCGAATCCTGAATTCGCGGATGGACTCAACGGCTGGGACGTGGCACCGGCCGGAGC
>JADLCA010000298.1 GCA_020847495.1 Candidatus Hydrogenedentota bacterium
CAAACGCCGTTGCTTCGCCATTCGTCCTTCACCAACTTTCCGTCGCGAAAACTCATGATGCGTTCCGCATGCTCGGCGACTTCGCGTTCATGCGTCACCATGACGATCGTATTGCCCTTCGCGTGCAATTCCGCGAAAAGGGCCAAAATGCTTTCCCCGCTGGTTGTGTCGAGATTGCCCGTGGGCTCGTCCGCAAACACGATGGACGGCTGGTTGACCAGTGCGCGAGCAATCGCGACGCGCTGCCGTTGCCCGCCGGACAGCTCGTTGGGCCGGTGCGTCATGCGGTCCCCCAGCCCAACGGCCTCGAGAGCCTCCTTGGCCCGCTGCACGCGGTCTTTCTTGGCGACCCCGTCATACAGGAGCGGCAACTCCACGTTGGCGAGCGCCGTCGTTCGCGAGAGCAGGTTGAAGTTCTGGAACACAAACCCGATCTCGTGATTGCGCAGTTGGGCCAGCCGCGTCTCGGTCAGTTCCGCCACCGAGGTGCCATCCAGCTTGTACACGCCGGACGTGGGGCGCGAAAGGCACCCCAGGATGTCCATGAGCGTCGTCTTCCCCGAACCCGAAGGACCCATGATCGCCACAAAAGTACCCCGGTGGATCTCGAACGAAACCTCCCGAAGCGCCTGAACTACCGTTTCGCCCATGTAGAAGTTCTTGCTCAGGCTCTCAACAACGATTATCTTGTCACTTTTGGATTCGGCGGTCATAAACGGGGAATCTGCCATCCGCGACCAGGCTCGCTCCCGGGCGCGTCAAACCAGGACAAAACACTCCGGCCACCCTTGGAACCCGACTGAAGTTCCCGGTGTCCGGTCGAATCCCCGATCATACACAACTCCTGACCTGTAAACAATCTAAGAACGCCCAGAAGTATTCCGCTCTGTAGCGCGGGCGTCCCGCTTGCGCTACACCGGCGCTCTCAACGTATACCGGAGGTTCCATGGCCCAGAGCCTTCAAGACAGAGGTTCCCCTCCGCGGCGCGTGTCACTGGGAATTGGACTACCGGAGCGCTGGCGCGGTTTTGCCCGCCAGTCTCACCCTCGGCGTATGGCGTCCCCGGCTCAGTCCTTCGGGGCGGGAGGAACGATGCTGCGCAGGAAGCTGATGGGCTTCTCGGGCTCGGGCATTTCGTATTCGACGCCCAGACTCTGAAGCGTCACGCCTTCCGCCAGTTCCAAGTCCACTTTCGACTTCTCGAAGTCGATCAAAGCCTGGACTTCCTGGGCCTCGGCGTTGGCCAGATCTTCTTGCACCTGCAGGACTTCGAAGCTTGTGGTTACGCCCAAGGTCAACCGCTTCTCTTCCGCCATCACATTGGTTTCCTGGAGCGCGCGCGCCTGCCGGCTGCTTTCCACGAGGATGCGGCTGGTCCCGACCCCCCGCAGCGCGTTGCGCACGTTCAGCGTCAGTTCCGTGATGGTCTTCTCAAGGCGGTCCTCGGCCTGCCGCTTCGACAGTGCGGCGCTGGTGTAGGCCCCGCGCCCGCTGCGGTTCGTAATCGGTACCGAACCCGTTACGGAGAGCGACCAGGAATTGTCGTCGCGCTCGGTCACGCCTTCCCATACATCGCCCGCCTTGCTGCCACGGGCACCCTGGAACACGCTGCCCGCCACGTCCAGTTGCGGCAGCATCTCATTCGCGGCGCGGTAGCGTTCGATTTCCGCGCTGTCAATTTCCAGGTTGGCCGAGATCATTTCAGGGCGGTGCGCCATCGCGAGATTGATGCTGGCAGTCTCATCGAGATCGAGTTCCGTCGCTTCGGGCATATCCGTGGGCTTGAAACGCACGGAGGAGAACATGCCCTCATTGCGCATGTCGAGCAGCAGCTTCAAACGGTCTTCGGCGCTGCCCACTTGGCTGCGGGCCGAAATGACGTCGCCTTGACGCTGGGCCACGCTGGCCTTGGCTTGGACCACTTCGAGCGCCGCCCCGGTGCCAATCTCCATCCGGCGCTCGTTGATCTTCAGCAGTCTCTCCGCATTGGCAAGCGATTTCTCCCGCACGGCCAACTGCTGGTGCGCTCCGACAAGATCCCAGTACGCCTTCACCACTTCGGACAGCGTGGTCATCACTTGCTGCATGACCTGGGACTCGGCGGCTTCCCGATTGTTCTTCGCGATGCGGATCCGCGCCAGGTTCGCGCGCGAGCCGCGCCCCCGCAGCAGGGGCTGCGTTAACGTCAAGGTCAAACCGCCGCTGAATTCCGAGGTGAAACTGTTGAACGTGGATTGCTCTTCGTTCACTTCCATCTTCAGTTCGTATTGGGTGCCCCAGGGAACCTTGCCGTACACCGAGGTCTCTGAACGCCAGTTATCGCTCTCGATGACGTAAGAAGTCTCCCGGCCCGGCAGCCACTGCTGAATCAAACTGCCCGCCTTGCTGAGGAGGTTGATGGCGCCGTACAGCAACAAGCGTCCGAAGTTATTGCTGTCATTGTCGTTATTGCCAAGACCGCCGAGCAGTCCATTTCCCCCTAGACCGCCCAAAAGATTGCTGCTGCCGCCACCGCCCAAGTTTCCGAGCAGTCCGCCGCTACTGCCGCCACCCAACGAGCCGCCGGTGAAGGCATTCGTCTGTGACGAGGCCGTGTTCTCGGAGTGGGACCGCGAATAGACCGACTTCAAAACCGGATCAAACTCGCCCTTCGCCTGCATGATGTCGCTTTCCGCTTTCAAAGGCTCGTAGGCGGTCACCAGAATGTCCTGGTTGGATTCCAGGGCCTTCGTGACGCATTCCTGCAGCGACAGCGGCATCTCTTCACGATTCGTCTGCTGGGCAACCTCCTCGTGAAGGCGGTCCAAGGTGATGGCCTGCAGATTGATGACGCCGGTGGGTGTCCGGATCTGGCCAGCCTTAATCTCGTGTTGGCCAATGTCTTTTCCCTGCGCGGCTTCATTCACCCCGTTGGCGGGCGGCGCGTTCTGCGGATCCACCCACGCGTGAACGGTCCGCGGCTCCCCGGTCTCCTGCGCGCCCGGAGCAACTGCGCTGGCTTCCTCCATCACGGGTCCGGTGGCAGGCGTGTCGGACTTGGCGGCAAGTGTGGGTTCAGGACTCTCTTCGATGGCCGCATCCTGTACTGGTGGCAACGGCGAGGTCTTTATGGCCGGCTCGGGGGTCTGCTCGGGTTCAAGGGCGGGCAGAAATGCTTCCGCAGGAGGGGGGTCCTCCTTCCCGGCCTGCGCCCCGTCCTTCTTCCAATCGTCAATGGAGATGGGAGCTGCGGAACGGGCGGTCCCCGACATCAAGGCCAAGGCGCACAACATGCAGGTGAGCGCCCAACCCAAGCGGCGCGTGAAACGCATAGTCTCCTCCCACGGGTACAGCATCGACACATCTGGTCAGGGTGCGGGCATCCAACAACTAACTGCGGTGAGCGACCCACGACGGATTGCGTTACGGGTGCCTTACCGCCGTCTCGTTGCCCCACAGGGAGTGTACGTCAAGCGTGTGAGTGAATCAATAAGATGGCGCTTGGCCTCTCTATATCGCAACAACCACTCTCGCACCGGGCATAGAATCCCCGCACGAAAAGCACTCCCGTAGCATTCGACAAGACAAACGTGACTCGGGTTTCACGGACGAGCACGTTTGTACCCCGATGGGACACAGGCGAGGGCGCCTGTGCCACACGCGCTTGCCCATCGGACCGATTAGACCGATCCGTCGGATCCGTCCGATTCCCCTTCTGGGCACTTCTCCACAGGAAGCTTTTTCCCAAATGCGGCAAGACTTGCCGCATATATTCCCCCAAATGAGGCACTTATGCTCGCCCAAGGCCCTGATTAAAGGCGATTTGCTTCAAAGCCGATAATGGGTATGCGGGTTGCTCCCCATGGGCGGGGACTATCCCGCCCCCGCAGCGCGGTCCGGGATGGACCGCCGTAGGCAACAAGGAGGTTGGCGTGGGCACGCTGTTCAGCGCACTTGGAATCGGCCGTTCAGGCCTGCTTGCCGCGCAGGTCCAGTTGGATGTCGCCGGCAACAACATCGCCAACGTCAACACTCCCGGCTTTTCCCGGCAACGCGTCGAGCTGGAAGAACTCTTCCCCATCAGCACACCCAATGGCACGATTGGACGCGGTGTGGGCATTGCTACCATTCAGCGGCTGCGCGATGACTTCCTCGACACGGCATACGTGCGGCAGGTGGCGGGCCTGGGCAATACGGAGGTCCAGGCGCAGTATTACAACCTCATCGAAGACGCCTACCTCGAGCCTGGCGAGAACGGGTTCGGCACGCGCCTCGAACTCTTCTTCGACGCTCTGGCCGATTTCTCAAACAATGTGGAGTCCCTGCCCGTTCGCGAAGCCTTCCTGGCGGAGGCCGAATCGGCCGCCAGCGAACTGAATCAACTGATCGCCCGCTTCGACCAGCTTCGCACCAATGCGAACGAAGAGGTTCGCAACCTCGTTCCGGAGATCAACTCCCTCGCGGAGCGCATCTACGAAGTCAACCTGCAAATTCGCGATATCGAGGGGTCCGGCCGGACGGCCAGCGCCCTGCGCGACCAGCGGGGGCTCCTCCTCGATCAGTTGGGCAAGCTGATCAACGTTTCCTACCAGGAAGATGACAGCGGCCAGGTCCAGGTCCAAATAGGCAGCGAAATCCTTGTGGACGCGACGGGGTTCCGCGAAATCACGGCCTTCCGCAACTCCGCGCTCGACCCCGAGCGCCAGGACCTCGTGGAGTTGCGCTGGGTCGATACCAACGGCCTGGTCGAGGTGACCAACGGGGAAGTTTTCGGCGCGCTGACCATTCGTGATACGGTCATCCCGGAGCAGGACGCGCGCATCGACGAGATCGCCCGGGCGCTCATCTACGAACTCAACAAGATTCAGAGTCAGGGCCGCGGCACCGAAGCGTTGGAGGGTACGATCTCAAGCACCAACGGCGTGACCGCCGCCACCGACCCGCTGGTGTCCGCGGGTCTTCCATTCACGGTCAGCGCCGGCAGCTTCGACGTGGTTGTGTACGACGCGTCCGGCACACCAACGGCTACCACGATCAACATCACCGCCGCGACAACCCTGAACGATCTCGCCACCGCCCTCAACGGGGTGGCCAACTTCTCTGCGTCCGTCAGCGGCACGACACTGAGCCTAGGGGCCGATGCCGGATTCACGTATTCGTTTGGGAACGACACAAGCGGTGTTTTGCCCGCACTCGGAATCAACAGCCTGTTCAACGGAACCGATGCCCGCAGCATCACCCTCAATCCGGATATTGCGGACAACCCCGGCCGCGTGACCTCATCGTACAGCACCGATCTTCTGAACACGGGCGACAACACGGCCGCTCTCGACATGGCCAATCTCCGCACGGCCCTCGTCCTGGAAACCGGGACCGCGACCATTGGCGACTTCTACCAGTCCACGGTGGCGCTTTTGGGCATCGACGCGCGCTCCAACGAGGACTTGCTTCTCACCGAAAACGAGTTTATCCAAGACCTTGAAACGCGGCGTCAGGAAACCTCCGGTGTCAACCTCGACGAGGAAGTCGCGTCGCTTCTCCTCTTCCAGCGCGCCTACGAGGCCTCGGCACGAGTCATGACAGTGGCCGACAGCATGCTGGCGACTCTGCTCAGCATCGCCCAGTAGCAAATGCCTTTCACCCTAAGAAGGGAAGTTGAATGGGACTGACCCCATCGCTTGAGTAGGCTTTGCGCGGCGAGATCCATCGCTCGCCCGCCGAGACTCATCGCTCGCCCGCGAAAAACTCGGGTCCCTCACCCAGTGGCTGACCGTAACGTCTCTGGTAAGGCATTCGCGCCGGTAACGTCAATGACTCCATGGCGGTTCAACTGCCGTTTGTAGGTTCCCATCGGCCGCGACGCACGGGTCTTTCCGGCGACTCCCCTGCCTTCAAAGGAAACATGCGGCCACGCATGGTCCGCCGGGCGACTCTGCTCAACGAACCGAAGCACCGGCCATCGGCGGCATTTCCACCGACCATCGGCGGCATTTCCACCGGCTATCGGCGGCATTTCCACCGGCCATCGGCGGCATTTCCACCGGCTATCGGCGGCATTTCCACCGGCCATCGGCGGCATTTCCACCGGCCATCGGTGGCATTTCCACCGGCCATCGGTGGCATTTCCACCTGCTATCGGCGGCATTTCCACCGGCCATCGGTGGCATTTCCACCGGCCATCGGTGGCATTTCCACCGGCCATCGGTGGCATTTCCACCGGCCATCGGTGGCATTTCCACCGGCCATCGGCGGCGTCAAGCCGCCGCAATGGCCTGAAAGGCCTACGTACTCACAGCCCGGGGTTGGCCGTAGCGCAGCGAAGGCCTACCCCGGGTAGCAAGCCACCCATCTTCACTACCCCGAAGGGGTTGCATAGCCTGCACCTCAAGGGTCCATATCGGACCATTCATCTCAATCCGCCCCACGGGTCCACGCGAGTACGTTCGCAGTTTAATCGCGATTGCCTGTTTCCACGTCCCTCTCTTTGCGTCGTGATCGCCGGAAGTGCTATCATCTCACCGATTTGCCTGCCTGGTTTCAGCCTGCTTCCCCGTGCGAGCACCGCGGACGAGCCGCCTGTTTGCGAGGGAACCGCTCCGGATAAGCGGGCGGCCGCAGCGCGGGAGTTGCCAGTGTCGCAAGAGCGTTCGGAAGCCATCGTGATTCGCGCCGTCGACTTCAGCGAGACGAGCCGGATCGTGACGTTCCTCTGTCCCGGGCGCGGCAAGCTGGCTTGCATGGCTCAGGGCGTGCGGCGGCCGAAGAGCCCGTTGGCCGGCCTCCTGGACACGTTCAACCGGCTGGAGATCGTGTACTACTGGAAGGATGGACGCGGCGTCCAGAAGCTCGGCGAGGCGACGTTGCTCGACGGGTTCGGCGCAATCAAGTCGGACCTCGAAAAGTCCACGTACGCGGCCTTCCCGCTGGAACTCGCGTACAAGACCGCGCAGGAAAACGAGCCTTCCCAGGCGCTGTACGACACGCTGCTGTCGGGACTCGACGGCATGCGCGCGTGGGACGGGCCGGCCCGGGTCCACGCGATGTGGCAGGTCTTGCGGCTGTTGTCCGCCGCGGGATTCGAGCCTGATCTGAACGGCGGCGGCACGGAGAAGACGAGCTACGGCTTCTCGTTCGAGTCCGGTGTGACGCTGCCGGGCATGCGCGCGGATCGTAGCCTCGGCGCGGAGGATCTTGGTATCCTTAGGACTTTGGCCGGAAGCCGGGGCGCGTGTCCGCATGTGCACGATTCGGTCCAGGTGTTTCAGGTGTTGTCGGGCTATGTGTCGCGGCAACTGGAGAGTGAATTTCGTAGTCTCAGGGTCATAAACCAACTGTTCGGATAGCCCGTCTAAGCGGATAACGCGCGCAAGCGCATGAAGTGAACACATAATCGCATGGCAACGCCGGCCTCTCATATTCGCAATTTCTGCATCATCGCCCACGTGGACCACG
>JADLCA010000299.1 GCA_020847495.1 Candidatus Hydrogenedentota bacterium
CAGCGGGAACTGGAGCGCCTCCAATCTATTGACCTTCTGTATCGCTATGCGGAGGGGAATCGAACCTACTATCAAGTGGACGTTCTCTTCCCGTTCTTCCCCGAACTGCGAGCGATGGTACTCAAGATGGCGGAACCTGTTGACCGTTTGCGCGGGTTGTTCGCCACAAACGAGCGCGTCCTCCTCGCCATCCTGGACGAGGAGCGGCAGCGCGTTCTGCTTGTGAGTCCGGGAGCCTCGAAGCCCGAACTTCAAGTTCCGGAACCATTCACACTCGAAATCCTTACTCGCGAAGAATTTGGGGCGGGCCTCGCTGCAGGCGCGCCGGCCCTCATTGCCTATTTAACCAACGGCGCCGACCTGCTCGGACGGCGCGAAGATGTGATCTGGCGGCGCATCGAAGCCGCCGGTTACTCCGTCAAGAAAGGGAAAGGTGTTGCATAGCATGCGTACAACCAGTGACATCCAACGGCTGTGCGAATCCTGGTGGGAGAAACTGGCGGACTCGACCCGCGAGGACCAGCACCGGTACGCGGAACGATTCCTGGGACTGCTCGGCTGGACGGAGCCAGACGACGTCGAGCCGGCCGCGGTACCGGGCCATCCCGCGACCTTGTCGCACGTCATGCGCACCCAGGGCCAGAACACCATGGTGGCCTACTTCGTGCTCCCGGGCGTGCTGGACCCGCCGGGTGCCATCACCAAGCGCGGCCTCGATTTCTGCCCCATGACACGGGCCCTCGTGGATACGAACCGGCTCTTTGGCGCTCCCTACGCATTCATCACGGACCTCTTCCGCTCTTATCTGTACGACGCCAAGACCGATGAACTCCTGCTTTGGGCGGACACCCCCGCCAGCTTCACCAGCGAGTTCGGCGACCTGCTGTCGCGCGCAAGCGTGCAGTCTGGCGCCCTGGACGAGATTCGACGTCAACCGCGCAGCTACGTCGCAAGACAATTGCGCGAGTGGATTCACCGCTGGACCGAGACCCTGATGACGGAATGGAGGGCGCCGGAAGACGCCGCATGGCTGGCCATGGACCGCCTGATAACCGCGCGTTATCTGGCGGAGCACGACATCCTGCGGCGTCCCGGCGCGCCGGCCCACCACCTCAAGCGCCGCCTCGCCCCGGCGGTCAATGGCTCCACGGAAGGGTGCGGCCGCCGGCTGAATGCGCTGTTCGCGGAACTGAGCGGGCAATGGTCCGCGGGCCTGTTCGCGCCGCAGCCGCCACTGGAGGCTATCCTCGAGCAAGACGGCGTCGCCGCACCGTTGATGACGGAACTCGCCCTGCTTTCCCGGGGCAAGTTCCATGTGGCTACCGTCTTGGAGAGTTTCAATTATGGGGATGCGGCGGAGAAGGCCCGCGTCCGTATGATTCCCGAAGAGAACGAAGAACGCCAAGCCTGCCTTGCTCAGCAAACCTGCGCCACCGTAGACAGCGCCCGCATCGAGTTGGATCTCGAAGACGAGGGATATCGAGCGATCTTCCACTGGTTTGACCAGCTCGTCGAAATGTACGGGCGGCTCTCCGCCGAGTTTGACATGGCCACCATGGAAAACCGCGACCGCACGCATGACCTGGACCTGTTCGGCTGGTCAGAGTTGGACGCGAAACGTCCACAAGCGTTTGTGGACAGAATCCACCACGCGGTCGAGCAGGGCCTGGTGATCTACTGCACGACGCCGCGACAGTTCCGCACCGCGCGCCTGATGCTCTACCTTCACATAATCGGGCACTACGAAAAGGGCGAAGGCCGCTTCGACGGCTTCCCGACTGTGGAGAACGTGCTGCGCCGCCGCCCGCACATGCTCGAGTCCGACCGGCGCCAGATCTTCCAGCCCGTCCGCGAAGACGAGTGGGAGGTCATATAAGTAGGGCGGGATTGATTCCCGCCTTCTTACTAGCCGGTAGCGCGGATCTGATGCCCCCCAAAAATCAAGAAGGCGGGAATCAATCCCGCCCTACTTAGCGACAATTTCGCGGGGTTTGCTCTTGCTGGTGGCAAACTGGGCGAGGATTCCGGCAACGGCAAGCATTCCCCAGGAGAGCAGCAGGATTCCTTGGTCCTTGCCCAGAGTGATGGGCTGCTGGACTATCTCCAGAAAGGCGGGTCCGACGAGGAAGAAGCCCACTCCACACACGACAATCCACGCCCCCAAGGCAGCCGTGGCCAGAATCATGAGTGTGCGTTCGAGGATGAGGGCCATCGCTCCCCCGCCTAAGGCGCAGCCCAGCACGATCCACAGAGCATTGGGATCCGCAGTCCCCGCAGTCAGCGCATAGGACACCAGCGCGGAGGCCAGCAAACCCAGGAGGAACACTCCCACACGGTATAGGAACAGGAGTGTGGCCGCCCCGAGCAAACCGGCAAGCACGGCGGCTCCGGCCTGGACGGCACTGTTCTCGGGAGCGGCCCAAGCGGCCAGACTGCCGATTGCAACCCCAGCGATTGCGAACCCCAGCAAGGCGATGACGACCTTCAGCGTGCGGTACCCGAGGAAACAATACAGCGTACCCACGGCAATGGCGATGGCCACTCCCCCATTGAGGGTAGTCTCGGGCAGTTCCTGCAAGGAGGAAAACGATTCCACGTGTGGACTTCCTTAGATCTTCGACGCATCTTGGAGATGCTGACGGCGGAATGTCAAGGCGGGCATTTCCCGGCGCATCACATTGAATTCCCTCGGCAAACATGCTAATTTACCGGCTTCTTTCCGGCATGGGCGAGGATAGAAAAACGGTACTTGCCCTGCTTGTTCGTTACTGAGATGGACGGCTTCAGACCGGTAGCCCGAATTCTCCGGGAGTGTTGCGAGTCATGCCGACGTATACATATCAGTGCCAGAAATGCGATAACCTATTTGACGTTTTCCACGCGATGTCCGCCACGCCGAAGCTGAAGTGCGAGGCCTGCGGAAGCGCGAAGACGAAGCGGCTTATCGGGACAGGCGCAGGCATTATCTTCAAGGGCTCGGGCTTCTACGAAACGGACTACAAGAAGAGCGGCAAGAAGGAAGCCTCCGGTGGTGGCGAGTCGAAGTCCGAGTCCAAATCCGAGAGCACTTCGGAGTCGAAGACGGAGTCCAAGTCCAAGAAGGGCAAGAGCGGCGGCGAAGCCGCCTGAGAAGCGTTTTTCAGAGGGCGCGTTCAATGTGAACGCGCTCCTGTTGTTTCTTCACCCGGGTACCAGTCTCCCACGCCAGATGCGCATAGGGAACGGCTTCCATATATGGGGCTTCCGCGCAGCCGGCACAGGGGAGGATGAAGACATGAATTCAGCAGCGATCAAGGCACTCAGCGAAGAGCACATTATCAACACTTACGGCGCCCGGAACATTGCTTTCGTGCGGGGTCAAGGCGCTACCCTGTGGGACGCCGACGGCAAGGAATACCTCGACTTCTTCGCGGGGATCGCGGTGGTGGGCCTCGGGCACTGTCATCCCGCGGTGACCGAGGCAATTCACGAACAAGCCGGGACCCTCGTACACGTCTCCAATCTCTATCACACGCTGCCCGCCGTCGAACTCGCCGCCCTTCTGTGCAAACACACCTTTGCTGACAAATGGTTTTTCGCCAATTGCGGCGCCACCGCCATCGAATCCGCATTCAAACTCGCGCGCCGGTATTGGCATCTGAAGGGCACGCCCAAACCCGGCCTTATTGCCATGAACCAGTCTTTCCACGGGAGGACGCTCGCCGCGATCTCCGCGACGGGCCAACCCAAGTACCACGAGGGCTTCGCCCCGCTCGTCTCTCCGATTACCCACGTGGAGTTCAACAACCTCGCCGCGGTCGAGGCCGCCATCACGCCGGAGACCGGCGCCATCATCATGGAACTGATCCAGGGCGAAGGAGGCGTTCGCGTCGCCACTGAGGCATTCGCACAGGGCGTGCGTGACCTATGCACTCGGAAGAACGTGCTTTTGATTCTGGATGAGGTTCAGACCGGAGTGGGCAGAACAGGCCGCCTCTTCGCGCACGAGCATTACGGCATCATGCCGGATATTCTGTGCACGGCGAAGGGCCTGGGCAACGGCGTGCCGATCGGCGCCATGGGCTGCACGGATGAAGTTGCTTCCGGGTTCAGCCCGGGCTCGCACGCCACGACGTTTGGTGGCAACCCCCTGTGTGCGGCCGCCGCGAACGCAACGCTAAAGGAGATCCTCAAGCCCGGCTTCCTGGACAATGTGGAGAAGACGGGCGCCCGGTTCCTCTCCAAGTTGAAAGACCTCGCAGCAAAACACAGCACCGTAACTGAAGTCCGGGGCAAGGGGCTCATGATCGGCGTAGAATCGCGCGATCCGGTCGCGCCGGCAATTCAGTCCATGTTGGCGCAAGGCATTGTATGTGGTCCCGCGGGACCCAATGTCCTGCGTTTTGTCCCGCCGCTCATCGTGACCGACAGCCAAGTAGACCGGGTCGTATCCGCGTTGGATACCGCATTGGGGGCCGCCTGATATGTACCAAGACCTGATTTCTCTAGCCGACCTGACCACGAATGACATTCTTGAGTTGCTGGCTCTCGCCGCGGAGCAGAAGCGCGCGCTGCGGGAAGGCAAGACCAGCCGTCCGCTTGAAGGCAAGACCGTGGCCATGATCTTTGAGAAGCCCAGCCTGCGCACGCGGGTTACCTTCGAGACCGGCATCTTTCAGTTGGGCGGGCACGGCATCGTGCTCGAATCAGGTCAAATCAAACTGGGCGAACGTGAATCGGTCCCTGACATCGCGCGCAATCTTGAGCGCTGGGTCGACGGCATCGTCGCGCGCACGTTCAGCCATGAGGCGGTCGAAGACCTCGCGCGTTATGCATCGGTTCCCGTCATCAATGCGCTGACTGACAAGCTCCATCCCTGCCAGGTGTTGGCCGACGCCCAATGCCTGATAGAACATAAAGGCGACCTCGGCAGTCTCAAACTGGCCTTCGTGGGGGATGGCAACAACGTATGTGCGTCGTGGTTCAACTTCGCCGCGCGCGTACCGCTCAATATCACGCTTGTGTGTCCTCCGGGCTATGAAGCGGACCCGGAGATCACGGCGTTTGCCCAACGGGAAGCCAAGGGAGAAATCGTCATCACCCACGACATCGAGGTGGGCGTCAAAGGCAGTCACGCGGTCTACACCGATGTGTGGGCGAGCATGGGACAGGAAGACGAAAGCAAGGAACGGCAACGGATCTTCGCGCCCTACCAGGTCAATGCAAAACTGATGGCCCTCGCGAAACCGGACGCCGTCTTCATGCATTGCCTGCCGGCGAAGCGCGGGCTTGAAGTGACGGACGACGTGATGGACAGCAAACAATCCATCGTGTTCGATGAGGCGGAGAACCGTCTCCACGCCCAGAAGGCCGTTCTCACAAAGCTCATCGGCAAGTAGAGTTGATTTCGAAATAGCATGCATCGTGAAGCATTCGCCGCTTCGCAGCGTTTTGAGGATGATAGCGCAATCGGGATGGCGACCCGTTGCCAGCGATCCGGTCAGATGAACAAGGAGTGCAGACCATGGCAGGCGTCAAGAAGATTGTGTTGGCTTACTCGGGAGGTCTCGACACCTCGGTAATCCTGAAGTGGCTTCAGGAGATGTACAAGGCCGACATCGTGGCCTACATTGCCGACATCGGCCAGGGCGAGGAAACGGCGCCCGCCATCGAAAAGGCCAAAAAGACCGGCGCCTGCGCGGTCCATTGCCTCGATCTGCGCGAAGAATTCGTGCGGGACTATGTGTTCCCGGCCATGCGCGCCAATGCGATCTACGAAGGCTCTTACCTGATGGGGACGAGCATCGCGCGGCCCCTCATCGCCAAAGCGCAGATTGACGTGCTGCGCAGCGAGAAGGCGGACGCGGTCGCACACGGCGCCACCGGCAAGGGCAACGATCAGGTGCGCTTCGAGCTGACGTACTACGCCTTGGAGCCCAACGTGACCATCATCGCGCCCTGGCGCGATCCCAAGTGGGACCTCACCAGCCGCACCAAGATGATCGATTACGCCACCAAGCACGGAATTGACGTGCCTGTCACCGCGGCGAAGCCCTACTCGATGGACGCGAACCTCCTGCATATCTCCTATGAAGGCGGCATTCTGGAAGACCCGTGGAATGAACCGCCCAGCGATATGTTCCGCCGCACGGTGGACCCCGCGAAGGCCCCCGACGCACCGGCATACGTTGAAATCGATTTCGAGCAGGGCATCCCGGTCGCGGTGGACGGCAAACGCCTCTCCCCCGCCGCCTTGCTTGAAGCCCTCAACACGCTCGGCGGCGCGCACGGTATCGGCCGTGTGGACCTGGTCGAGAATCGCTTTGTGGGCATGAAATCGCGCGGCGTGTACGAGACGCCCGGCGGCACCATTCTCTACGCCGCGCACCGCGCCGTGGAATCAATCACCATGGACCGCGAAGTGATGATGGAGCGCGACCGCATGTCGCCCAAGATCGCCCAACTAATGTACAACGGGTTCTGGTTCTCGCCTGAAATGGCCCTCATGAAGGCCTTCGTGGACAAGAGCCAGGAAGACGTCACCGGCACGGCACGCATCAAGCTGTTCAAGGGCAATTGTATTGTCGCGGGCCGGAAAGCGCCGAAATCCCTGTACGACATGAAGATCTCGACCTTCGAGGAAGACGAGGGCGCGTACGCGCAGGGGGATGCGGGCGCCTTCATCCGGCTCAACGCGCTGCGGCTGCGCGTCCGCAAGAATGCGGGGTTGGATCCCGCAAACTGAACGCGGCGCGGACGGATCACACGCGAGCACGGCGCAGTGAGGCCACGCTGTGGTTGCTTGTCGCGCCTTCAGGACATTCAAAGGAATAGACCGTAATGGCAAAACAATGGGGCGGACGCTTCGAGGGGAAGACTGACGCGTTGGTGGAAGCCCTCGGGCAATCGGTCTCCTACGACGCACGGCTTGCGCCGTGGGACATCCGCGCAAGCGTTGCCCATGCGCGCATGCTTGGCAATGAAGGCATCATCACTCGCGCCGACTCGCGGAAGATCGTCGCGGGCCTCACCGCTATCGCCAAGGACATCGAGGCGGGGCGCTTCGTGTTCGACCCGTCTCTCGAAGACGTGCATACCAACATCGAGGCCGCGCTGGTCAAGCGCATCGGCGATGCGGGCAAGCGGCTGCACACCGGCCGTAGCCGGAACGACCAGGTGGCGACGGATGTGCGCCTGTGGACGCGCGACCAGATTGACGCGATCCTGAGTCTCCTGAAGGGAATCCAAGCCGCATTCGTGAACTTTGCCGAAGCCCATCTGGATGTAATTCTCCCGGGATGCACCCATCTGCAGCATGCGCAACCCGTCCTCTTGGCCCATCACATGCTCGCCTACTTCGAGATGTTCGCGCGCGACCGCGAGCGGTTCACCCAGCTGCGCTCACGCGTGAACGTCATGCCGTTGGGGTCCGCGGCGCTGGCGGGCACCCCCTACCCCATCAACCGGGAGTGGGTCGCCAAGGAACTGGGGTTCGAGCGCAGCTCCGCGAACAGCATGGATGCCGTTTCCGACCGCGACTTCGTCATCGCGTTCTGCGCCGCGGCCTCCCTGACGATGATGCATCTGAGCCGCTTCAGCGAGGAGTTGATCCTCTGGTCGGCGCCCGAATACAACTTCATCGAAATCGGCGACGCCTATACAACGGGATCCAGCATCATGCCGCAGAAGAAGAATCCCGACGTGGCGGAGCTGGTGCGTGGCAAGACAGGACGCGTCTACGGGGATCTCACCGCTCTCTTGACCCTCATGAAGGGCCTGCCCCTTACGTACAACCGTGATCTGCAGGAGGACAAGGAAGCGCTCTTCGACGCCAGTGACACTGTGCAGCTTTGCCTGGCAGTCGTCACGCGCATGATTCCTTCCATACACGTTCACGCGCGGGCCATGCAATCCGCGACGCGCGAAGGCTACTTGGAAGCCACCGATGTGGCCGACTACCTCGCCGGAAAGGGCATGCCCTTTCGCGAGGCCCATAGTGTAGTGGGCCGAATTGTGCTCTATTGCGCCAAGAATGGAAGACGAATTCCTGAACTATCAATCAAGGAATTTCGGTCTTTCGCCGCGTGTTTTGAGGCAGATGTGGTGAGTATGTTGAGCGCGGAGTCGATAGTCCAGCGCCGGGACAACCCCGGTGGGACCTCCCCGCGACGTGTCCGTGAAGCGCTCCGCAAGGCGAAAAGAAGCCTCTGACCTGAGGGATGTTTGTATGGGCATCGGTCCTGCGTATATGGTATCATCCCCTTAGTGTTCTCGTCACAGGCAAACTATGATAAGTACGAATAAAATCCTCGTTGTCGACGATGAAGCCGTTATCCGGGAACTCCTTTCAGACATTCTCGAGGATGATGGATATCCGGTCGAGACGACCCATAACGGCCCATCAGCATTAGACTTACTGCGTAAACGCGACGATTTTGTGCTCCTCTTCACCGACATCATGATGCCGGACATGGACGGGATTCAGCTGATTCGCGAGGCACGTAAGATCAGGCCCACCCTTATCCCCATCGTCATGACGGGTTTTGCCACGCTGGAAACGGCGCGCGCCGCGGTTAAAGAAGGTGCTTATGACTATGTCCTCAAGCCGTTCAGTCTGAGCGAAGTCAAGCTGGCGGTGGCCAACGCGATCGAACGGTACCGGCTTGCCACGGAGAAGGCCCGGCTTCGCGAACTCACGGAGATCTTCGCGATCAGCGAGTCCATGGCCAGCATCCGGGAAGAACCTCAGCTATTGGACTTCGTGCTGCGTGCCGCTTTGAATCAGGTGGGTGCGTACCGGGGTTCCCTGATGGTGGCCACCGAAGACGGCGAATCCCTGGAAGTGGCTGCCAGCCAAGGCCTGCCCGCTGAGGCGTCGACGGCCACGGTCAGGGTCGGCGAGGGCATTTCCGGCCAAGTCGCGCGAAGTGGCGATGCGATCCTTGTTGAGGATATCCGCCGCCATCCCGATGTCGTGGAAATCAGCCGGGGCTTGCCCGAAAACTCGTTCGTGTCCTTGCCTCTGCGCAGTAAACTTGCCGCATCCAGCAAGGAGGCCGTTGGACAAGCAAACGTCGTGGCGGTCCTCAATATCTGCGGCAAGCACGGCAATGGATGTTTCAGCGATGCCGATCTGAAAACCTTGAGTATTGTTGCGAATCACGCCGCGGCCGCGCTGGACAATGTGCGCCGGATTCGCATCGCGGAGCAGGCGCATCTGGCCACATTACAGGCCATGGCACAATTGCTGGAGGCGCGTGACGCGTACCTGAACGGGCATAGCGCCAAAGTTCGCGATGTCGCCAATCTCCTGGCGGAGTGTCTGGAACTCGGCGCGCCGGAGCGCGGAATTCTTCGTGTGGCGGCCCTCTTCCACGATATCGGGAACCTGGGCATTGAAACCAATCTCCTTGCAAAAGAAGAACCGCTCTCGTCGGAAGAGATGGACTCTCTTCGGAAGCACACCCTCATCGGATACGATATCCTCAAGGCAAGCGAGGCCTTACTTCCCGATCACGTTCATGTCGTGAGAAGCCACCATGAACGCATGGACGGGTCTGGATACCCCGACGGACTGACCGGCGACGAAATACCCTTGCTGGTGCGCATCATGAGCGCAGCGGAAGCATATGTGGCCATGGCCAGCGACCGGCCATACCGAAAGGCTCTATCCAGCGATCGCATCATGGAAGAGTTCCGTACTCATAGCGGCACGCAGTTCGATTCCCGCATCTCCCAACTCATTATCGAATTGATTCGTGGTGACAAATTGGCCTGAACCCCCTCGGCACCGCCTGCGTGTGTGCGTCCTGTGCAGGATCCACCCCTTCACCTGGATTCATCACTACGTGGCCGCGCTGCGGCAACGCTGTGAGGTCATCACCCTCGGCCCGGCCTTGACCCCCGATGATCTGGCCGCCATGGACCGCGCGCATCTGGCGCACGCGGTCACTCCCCCCGACGTCGATAGTACCATCGGAGACATCGACGAGCTTTCCGGGCTACTTCCTCCGGGCTGGAGGCCCGACCTCATCCTTGTCATCCAGTCGGGGCTGGGTTCCATTGCCGGAGTTGAACGCGCCGAAACACCCTCCGCATACATCAGCGTCGATACCTGGCATGACCTGGCAGAACTGCTCTACGCGCGACACTACAATTTCGTCTTTGCCACCCAAAAGTCCGCCATCCCGCTGCTGGAAGCCACCGGTTCGTCATGCGTGCATTGGCTGCCATTGGCATGCGACCCCCAAGTTCACGGCCCGGCGCACGGTGAGGAGCGCTTCGACTTCGCGTTTGTCGGGAGTTGCAAGCGGGGACTGCACGATGAGCGAATACGGCGCATCGAGACCCTCGGCTCCGGGTTTTCCGTCGCAGTGGGCGACGCCCTTTCGCAAGAAGACATGCGTGGCGCGTATGCGGAAGCACGGGCAGCGTTCAACAGTTCGCTCAGCGGCGAGGTGAACATGCGGGTCTTCGAGACGTTGTGCATGCGCAAGCCTTTGCTGACGGACCGGGGCGACGGCGACAATGGCCTGCTGGATCTCTTCGAGGACGGCGTTCATCTCCTGACCTATCAAGACGGCACCCTTCTCGAACGCGCGAAGACCCTGTGTGACGACCCCGCGATGCGCGAAAGATTGGCGGCGGCGGGCCGTCAGGAAGTGCTCGCCCGTCACACCTACCTGCATCGCATCGACTCCCTGCTGGCCACGGTCGCACCATATGTCCGGCCGCGGGATTCGGACATGCCGAAGAATGGCGCCCGCGCTCCCGGACTGCACGCGTTGCTGCCCGCGGGCGCGCGGACGGTCGTGGATTGGGGAATGGCCTTGGGCGCTTCCAAAGTCGCGCTGCGGCGCAGAGGAGTCGAGCGCCTAATCGGCGTCGCCATCTGTGAAGCGGACGCGAAGCGCCGTGCGGCATCCTACGACGAGGTCCGCCAAGCGGCGCAGGATGGTCCGTGGAGCGAGCCCGTCGATGTCCTTGTCTTCCGTTCCTTGCCCGCGCTCTCGGAAGAAGGGACCGATGCGCTGCGCAGGGCACATGCGCTGCTACGAAGCGGTGGCACACTCATCACCGCTTTGCGCAACCTGGAGTGCGAGTCGCGTGACGGGTCCATGAACGAAGACGCCGTTCTGTGTTGGGTGCGTTCTACTGGCTTTGCGGTGCTATCTATTGGCCCCGTGCTCGCAGACCCGGACGCCGCGGCGGAATCGGTGCTTATCGCACGGAAACAAAACCTCACCATCAGACAAGCGGCCCGGCGGATGTACGCGGCGCACCCGCTCCCCCACATCAGCTTGGAAGAGATTGAGGCGCGCATCCCACCCGATCTGTGAAGAGCGTGCGCGCGGGTGGCATCAGAAATTCCGGATGAGCACCTCGCTGACCGCGCCCCGCCGGTCCGCGCGGCTGTTCACATGGCGTCTGGCAAGAACTTCGTCGATCATGAAGTGATCCGCGTAGAGTTTGCAGATAAACGGCGTCATCGAATTGGACAGGATTACCTTCACGCCCATATCCGTCAGCGCCTTCGCCACGGCGGCCAACTCCTGCTGCTTATCACGCCCAAACCCCGTTTTCTCGTAGGCGGTGAACGACGCGGTCCTGGACAGCGGATCGTAGGGCGGATCGAAGTAGACCAGATCTCCCCGTTCCACTTCTTCCAGGACACTCCCAAACGGCCGCACCTCCACCTTGGCGTGGGTGAGCGCCATGGACGCCGCCCGAAGGTTCTCCTCGTCGCATATCAACGGGTTCTCGTAGCGTCCAAAAGGCACATTGAAGAGGCCTTTGCTGTTTTCACGAAACAAGCCGTTATAACAGGTCCGGTTTAAGTAGATGATTCTCGCGCCCCGCTCAATCAATCCGTCTGGTACTTCGCCTCGAACGGCGTAGTAGTGGTCTTTCGAGTGAAGTGCGCGATGGGCCTTCAGCCGGTTGATAACGCGGTCGACATTTTGCTGGACGGCGAGAAAAGCATCGATCAAACGCTCATTGGTATCACTGAGATATGCGTGCTTGCGCCCAAGACCGCCGATGCGGTACAGCTCGAAAAACAGGGCCGCCCCTCCAGCGAAAGGCTCATGGTAACGGCCAAATTCGCCGGCCCGTTCTACCAGCCGCAAAAGCGGATCCAACAATTGCCCTTTGCCGCCGACCCACTTCAGAAACGGCCGGGGCACACTAACGTTTCGCCGTCTCCTGCTCATAATCCGAAGTACAGCTCCAGCCAATCGCGCAGATCGGAGAGTTCCACCGCCATGCCCGTGGAGAGCAGGTAGGACTCCATGTTGGTGGAGAAACCCGATCCGCAATACACCACGACGCCGCGGATCGGCCAGGCCCGGATGTCTTCCAAGGTGGCCGGAATCTTCTCCTCCGCGCTGCCGCTTACCTCTTGAAACTTGCACTCAATCCCGAGACTGACGCGCGTCTGAGGGTGCTTGAGGACGACGTCTATCCGGCGCTTCGCGCCCCAGATGCGCCTTCCGACGGACACCTCCTTGTTCACCACAAGCTCCAGGGCCTGGCCCAGCGAAACGACTGCTTCCTGGAGTTCCTTTCCAGACGATACTGCACGCGCCTTGCCAGGCATGGTGTTCCCTTTCCAAAAATGGTAGTTGGCGGAGTATGGACGAACCTTCCGAGGAGAGTCAAAACTATCGGCGCGCGATGCAAGACCGCCACCGATCTCGCTCGTTCGCTTGCGAGGCGGGAATTCCTGTGGTACCCTGTGGGCATGACTTTCGGGGTACTGATGGACGGGTACCGGGGCTTCTCCTACGCAGTCGAGGTTCCCGGCGCGCGGCGGGCTTCAAAGTTCTGCCGCCTGTTGAAAGCCACATGAGGACTCATTGATGCTCCATGATTGCCGTATAGCGGATGCGCCCGGAGGTCCGGAATGTCTTCGCTAGCCCAACCCGACACCTTGGACGATGGCAGCCGGCCCACGGTCCTCGTCGTCGACGACATGCCCGAAAACATCGTCTTGATGCGCAGACTGCTGGGCCCCAAAGGCTATCGCATCACTGAAGCGACCAGCGGCCCTAAGGCCCTGGATATGGTCGAATCCGACCCGCCGGATGTAGTCCTCCTGGATCTTATCATGCCGGAGATGAACGGCTTCGAGGTCTGCGACCGGCTGAAGCGGAACTTGGCGACCCGGCACATTCCCATCATCATCATCACGGGTGTGGCCGAGCACGAGGCCAACATCCGCGCGCTCGAGGCCGGCGTGGATGACTTCCTGATCCGGCCCATCGATCCCGTGTTGCTTGAGGCCCGGATTCGAAGTTCCGTCAAGTCCAAGGCCATGCAGGACCAGATCATCAAGTACCAGAAGCGCTTGGAAGGCGACAATCTGGCCTTGGAGGAGCGGGTCCGGGAGCGGACCGCCCAGCTTGAGCGCACGCAGCAGGTCACCATGTTCTGCATGGCCCGGCTCGCGGAATCGCGCGACCCGGAAACGGGCGAGCACCTGGACCGCATGCGCCGCTACGTCCGCGAACTCGCCATCGAGCTGGGCACGTGGCCGAAGTATGACGGCGTCATTGACAGCGGCTTCGTCGAGACCCTCTTCTATTCGAGCCCCCTTCACGACATCGGCAAAGTGGGCATTCCAGACGCCATACTCCTCAAGCCCGGCAAGCTGACTCCCGAGGAGTTCGACATCATGAAGACCCACACGCTCGTGGGCGGGGACACCTTGAAAGCCGCTGACGAGGAGGCGGGCGGAAATTCGTTCCTGACCATGGGCCGCGACATCGCCTATTTCCACCACGAGAAATACGATGGCAACGGGTATCCGTTCGGAATCTCCCGCGAGGAGATTCCGCTCCCCGCGCGCATCGTGGCGCTCGGCGACGCGTACGACGCCCTGACCTCTCGCCGGCCCTACAAGGAGCCCTTCACGCATGAGCGTTCCAGGGAGATCATCATGGAGGCCTCGGGGTCGCATTTCGATCCGGACGTGATCAAGGCGTTCGTGGCCAGGGAATCCAAGTTCCAGCGAATCCGCGACCAGTACCAGGATTCCGGCCACCTCACGCATATCGAACAGATCAACCAGACGCTGCAGCGTCTTCGCGCGCTCCAGCCGTCGGAGTAGCGCCGCGTCCGCATCCCCGGGAACCCCTCTCTAGGGCGTGCGGACGGCTTTGCGCACGGTCTCGATCAAGGTCGTGGTCGTGTACGGCTTCTGAATGAAGGTAATGGTGCCCAACTCCTCCAGGCGGATGCGCGCATCCGCCTGAGAGTACCCGCTCGATAGAATAATGGGCACGCTTGGGTGCATTTTGCGAAGAGCGTAGTACGTTTCTTTACCATCCATCACGGGCATCGTCATGTCCAGGATAATGCACTGAATCTCATCTCTGTGATTCTCAAACTCCTTCACCCCTTCCCGCCCGTCGTTGGCGGTAATCACCCGATAACCGACCCGCTCCAACGTGAGCCGCACGACCCTTCGGATGGTTGGCTCGTCATCAACCACAAGAACCAGTCCCTCCGTCGCGGGCGCTTCCCGTTCCGGGGGCTGGGGGCGCGCCGCCTCCGCCTGCAATTCCTGGCACGGAAAGATGACGCGGAACTGCGTTCCCTGATTGGGGGCGCTGTCCACCTTGATGGCGCCCTTGTGCGCGCGGACGATACCCAAGACCGCCGCAAGCCCCAGGCCGCGGCCCGTAAACTTGGTGCTGAAGAACGGATCGAACATCCGGCTCACCGTCTGCTGGTCCATGCCGCATCCCGTGTCCGCGACTTCGATGAAGACATACCGTCCCTCTTCCAGGTCGTCCTGCAGGTACGTGGCCGTCAGGTACGCCTGATCCGCATACATGACTCCCGTCGCAATGCGGATGTTGCCGCCGGCTTCCTCAACGGCATCCGAAGCGTTCGTGATGAGGTTCATCACCACCTGGCGCAACTGGGAAGCGTCTCCCTGAATGGGCGGCAATTCCGCCGAGAGTCGCGTCGTGAGAAACGCCCGCTTTGAGATGACGGTTTCCAGCAGGTGCATCATGTCGCGCGTCAACTCGGTGAGGTTCACGGGCTTCAGGCTGAACGCGCGCTTGCCCGAGTAGGCCAGCAGTTGATTGGTAAGTTCCGCCGCGTGCTGCGCCGCACGTTCAATGTGAATGATGCAGTCACATACGGGCGACTCGGGCGGCAGTTCCATCATGGCGAGCCCGGCATTGCCGATGATCCCCATGAGGACATTGTTGAAATCGTGCGCGATGCCGCCTGCAAGCACTCCCAGGCTTTCCAGCTTTTGTGCATGGCGCACTTGGTCTTCCAGATGCTGCCGCTCCTCTTCCGCCTGCTTTCGCACTATCGCGTTGCCGAACACCTGGCCCATGATGGTCGCCATGACGACCATGTCGTCCGGCCAGACGATCTCGCGCGTGATGGACTCCAACCCGAAAATGCCGATAAGCCGTCTGCTCACCGTGATGGGTACATTAAGCAGCGACTTCACGGACTGCATCTCCATCAAGGCCCGCTCGGCGGAGGCTTCGGGCGGCAAATCGCTCAGCCGTTCCAGAACCAGAGGTTCGCCTGCCCCCAGCCTCTGGCTGGCCCATGGGTAGCGGTCTCGGACCACCACCCCTCTCAAAACCGTCAGCTCGGACTTCACTCCCTCGGCACACCACTCATAGGAACCCGTGACCATGCCGCGTTCCGTGGCCAGCAGGCTGATGTAGCACCGGTCGATCCGGGCGAAGCGGCCGATTGTCCCGAGCGCATGGGTGATTTCTCCGTCGATTTCATCCGGCGGCATGCCGATGAACTGCGTTGAGATGGCATTGACCATGCGCTCGAATTCCGCGCGCCGCAGGACCTCCTCCTCCGCCAAGCGCCGGTGCACAACGTTGGCGAGGATTTCGCCGGCGATGCGCACGGAAGACAGGGTCTGCTCATCCCATGCGGCGCCATGCCGGATCGTGCCCAGGCCGATCACGCCCGTGTTGCGATCTTCGTAGCGCACCGGAACAAATAGCCCCGACCCAAGGCCGGATCGTGCGAACAACTCGCGCTCGTAAGCCGCCTCTTTGGGGAGCCGATCGATGTCGGCGATTGCGACTTCTTCCCCCAGCGCGAGCCGTCGCACAATCCACTCCAGTCTCGCGATTTGAATCCCTTCAATAGGAACAGGACTGGTAAACGAGCCGTCGCCGCGCCACCAGTACCCGCTTCCCACACGCCGGCGATCTCTGCTCTCGAATACCAGGAAACAATGGTCGGCGTGGGCGGCGCGCCCCAATTCCTCTAATGCAAACCGCACGGACGCGTTCAGGTCGTGCGACATCTGGCTGACCAGAACCGTTGAAATGCGGACGATCATCCGCTCCAATTCGATTCGCCGCCGCAACTCATTTTCAAGCCGCTCGTGTTCCGAAACGTCCACACAGGTGACCATCAGGCAAAGAGGGTTGGCATCCGAATCGGCCGCGGTCATAGCGGAGAGATGCACATCAAAGCACGAACCGTCTTTGCGCAATCCCGTGAGCCGGCCCGACCAGTGACGCTCGCGCCAGAGCGCCTCCAAAACCTCCTGCGCCGCTGCTTCGTCCCGCCAAAACGTCGCGGCTCTCCGCCCGATTACTTCGCTCGAATCCGCATACCCCCACATCCGAAGCAATGCGGGATTGGCATACGTCATGACGCCGTCGAGATTGGCCGTGCCAATGGCGCTGAACGGCGCGTCCACCGCGCCATGCCGGAGGCGCTCCTGTTGCTCCTCGGCCTTCCTCATGGTGATATCGCGCAGGAGCAACTGAATCTGTCGATCACCCGAGGCAGGGTCGGTTACCAGGTAGCATTCATGCTGCAGCCAACGGACTTCTCCCGCTTG
This sequence comes from Candidatus Hydrogenedentota bacterium, assembly GCA_020847495.1. GTDB lineage: Bacteria > Hydrogenedentota > Hydrogenedentia > Hydrogenedentales > SLHB01 > JAHDWY01. The sequence continues at coordinate 16,835 of JADLCA010000299.1, forward strand.
CGTGACAAAGGATGTCTCGTGGCAGGGAGAGCAAGTGTCTTCCCGAACCCGGGCGGCAAGCCCTTCTTCCGGAAACAGGCCGGGAATCAGGTCCGACACGCGCTGCCCTAGCAGGGCGGCGGCCGAGGGCGCAGACGGCTCCAACCCGAGCACCCGCATCCCAGGCTTGTCGATAAAGGCGATCGTGCCGTCCGTGTTCAGCCGTAGCAGCCCTATTCCCGCGAGTGCGAGAGCCTCCCGGCGAATCGCGCCAATATCCGGAGATTCGGGAGCAGTGTCAGCCAATGTTGCCGCCTACCTTCACAGAAAATGTGCATCCCGTCGGTTCGGGGTCAGGGTCTCAAGTTGTACCAAAGCGCTCGAACCGGTGGCACTCGTGCCCGTCCGCACCGGGAGCGGTCAATCCCAGAAACGCTGCGAACGCACCAGAAGCCGCAGTCAACCTGGATTGTGTATCGTAGCAGAGGCGTCCCGGATCGGGCAAACCTGTCGCAGAAGTTCTGGGCTCTCTATTGCCCCTGAATGTGCCGCACCGTCCGCTCGAGGCCATCGCGAAGAGACATCTCGGGAACCCAGCCGAGCACACGCGCCGCCTTTTCCCTCGATGCATATATCCGCTGAATCTCGCCAGGGCGCAGGTCCCGCAAGATGGGTTCGTGCGGGAAACTCAGGATCTCCTTGAGGATGTCGAAAATCTCGCGTACCGTGGTCCCTATGCCTGAACACAGATTCATGACCTCCCCGCCGCCCTTGTTCAGCGCCAAGGCGGCCGCCTGTGCAATGTCCCCTACGTACACATAGTCGCGCACGGCTTCTCCGAAGCCATAGAGGGTGGGTTGTTTGCCGGAAAGCATCAGGCCGATCAGAATCGAACACACCCCGGCCTCTCCATGCGGGCTCTGGCGTGGCCCATACACGTTGGTGAAACGAAGCACCGTATAGTCGAGATTGTAGAGGTGGCGGTAAAGATAGATGTAGTGTTCAACCGACAGCTTCGCAGCCCCGTAGTGACACAGGGGCTTTGGCAGGCAGTCCTCGTCCACGGGAAGTTGCGTGGGTTCGCCGTACACCGCGCCGCCGGGTGATGCGAAAATGACCTTCCTGACCCCGGACTTCACGCAGTTCTCGAGCACGTTGAGGGACCCGAGGATATTCACGTCCGCGTCATACGATGGCTCTTCCACGCTCCGGCGGACATCGATCTGAGCAGCCAGATGGGTGACGGCCTCCGGTTTCTCTGTTTCAAAAACCTCAGCAAGAGCTGGAAGGCGGATATCCGTCTCATGGAACCGCGCATGGGGATTCAGGAGGTTTCGAGAGCCCGTGCTGAGGTTGTCCACGATGACCACTTCATGGCCAAGCGCGATGTAGGTATCAACGACATGCGAACCAATGAACCCCGCACCACCCGTCACCAGTATCTTCATATTGGCAGCCTCATCCTTTGCATCGGCATTCTTCTGAGCACACCCTGTTCACGTGACAGCCGTAAACGGACGCCATGATGGAGCAAATTGGCGAGAGACTCAATCGATTGGAGTGGACCCCAGCGGAAACCACGTCACGCGCTGGGCGAAGGTCAACGCGTTCTGACTCGCCGGCCTGAGGTACCGGGTAAAGGGGGCGGGACCGGAGCTTCAGCAGGAAGGACACTGACCACCTCCGAGGGAGGAGGGCCGAGAGGCGTCAGCGAGGGATCGCTCATGCCCAGATTCTCCGGCAGATACGGCAGGTTCGGGGCGGCCCATTTCTCCGTGAGCATGAAGTCAACCGAGCCGTCCATCCAGAGCACGTTGCCGCCGCCGGGCACATGATTGAAATTCGCACTGCCGTCCGGGGTCCTGCCGCCGCTGAATGCGTCCCACATGAGTGGAACCCGCGGGATACCCCTGCCCGGTTCTGGCCACTGAATGGGCTTCGTGGTATATGCACCCAGATAATCATAGCTGTGCCGCAGGCTGTTTGCCGTATCCAGGTACACGTTCACGGGCCCCGGTTCTTCTCCCCTCCTCTCAGCGTGCATAGGTTTCGAGTGAGATGGGCATGCAAACGAGTCCAGGCTGGGCGCGTAGTCAGGATACAGACGGAGCAGACACTCGGCATTGCCATCACCGCCGCTCCATGGAAAGGCGTCGCTGTTCTCCCTAGCATACATGGTGAGTGCCATGCCGATTTGGGAAAGATTGTGCAGGCACGAGGCCCTGCGGGCCTGTTCGCGCGCCCGGGCCAGGGCCGGAAGGAGTATGGCCGCCAAGATGCCGATAATGGCCACCACGCTGAGTAGTTCAATGAGTGTAAATCCCCGCGCGTGCCGTGTCATCGCACACTCTCCTCGGCCCACTCCAGCACCTGTACGCCGCCGTCCGGATTTACCCGCACCAGGGCCTTCACGCGCGCTCGCGTGGGCCGCGCCTCGTCCAGTTCTGCTGTCGACATGAGACGATAGACGCCGGGAGTTGCTTCGGGAAGCACCTCAACGCTGAATTGACCGTCGCCGAGTTCTGTCCGGGACTCGCCCGCGTAGGCGGGATATCGCTGCAGTTCAGCAAGCGCCTTCTCGACACCCGCCTCCGCCAGGTTCAAACTGATGGTATGCCGCACCCGTTCCGTTGAGCGCGCCCGCACATGGTGAAAACGGGTAAGCAATGCCGTGGAGAAAGCCCCCACGATCAGAAGGGCCATCACCGTGAGCATCAGAG
>JADLCA010000300.1 GCA_020847495.1 Candidatus Hydrogenedentota bacterium
GGCGATATCTACGAGAGATCCCCACTCCTGCCGGGGACTTCCGCGTACTTCGAGTACTCAGCGAATAAGTTCACCCAGGTGAGTGGCTGCTGGGTGCCGATGGAATCAACGTCCCGCGATATCGCGAGGCTGCTGAATCACAACGGCTTTGACACCACGAGCCTCCACAAGCGCAGCGATATCAAGCTGCCGGCGATGGGTGAGGACAGCAACGCCTACGCCGCCAATGGCGACGACATTCCCAACGGCGCCCGCCTCATGCCTAATATCGGCGAATCGCGAGCGGTCGGGGATCCGGAGTGGATTTGGCAGGACGGGGAATTCATCCTCGTGGCCGATACACCCGGCGCAAAGCCGATTCGACGGTCGGACGCCGCCGGATTTGGAGGCGGTATCCTCGCTCGCACGCAATAGCGCGAGCTGGAGTTTAGCGTTAGATAAGTAGCCCCCGCACAGCCGGGGGCTTTGTTTTGTGAGCCACGCCAAAAACATGGCTGTGTGAGGCGCTAACGCAGGTCGAAGTTGAGGGTCGCCGTTTCTCCTTCGCCGATTGTCACTACACCGGAAACTTCGCGCGCGACGGTGGACGGTCCGATGTAGCGCTTGGCGATGACGGTGTAGGTGCCTGCTTCCAGGCAATCGACGTGATAGACGCCATCGGCACCCAGACTTGTTCCTCCCCGCTGCCGTGTAATGGATTGCTGGGGGTCGTCGGGCAACGGTTCAGACCCTGCAATCACGGAGATGAGTATCTTGCCCTCGTCGGATAACCCTGCCACGTGTCCGGTTATCACGGACGCCCCGCCAAAGGTGACCGTGAGCGGAACGGTTTCACCGGGAACGACCGTTGCCCGGAAAGGTCGGCTGTAGTCCGCGCTCGGACCCACAACGGAGTCATCGTCTTTGGGGGCGAGCGCAACCCGGCCTTCCACAACACCTGCCGGCATGTCGCTCAGCGTGAATCGCCGCTCTTCCAGAATCAGAATCCGCTGTTCGATTCCGTCAGTCGCCGGAATACTGCACCAAACCTGTGCGTAGAATTCGAATTCGCCTGGCGGCACGATTTCGCCTTCGACGATGCCGGTCTCGGTCGTGAAGTCGAAGTCGATGTGCGTCGTCTGGCCGGGTTTCACGTCTACCCACTTCTTCATGCGCCGCCCAAAATCTCTGGGTATTCCGACTGCGCGTACGGCCGCCGTGATCTGCACTTCACCTGCCGGGACGCGTGCAAGCGAGAATGCGCCCTCGCGATTCGTCTCGCTTTGTGACGATTGCGTCATTACGTTGGCGCCATCTTGCGGCACCCCGCCAATGCACACCGTGCCTTCAACGTTTCCGGCCCGTTTCAACACGATGCGCACGGGACCGCTCCCCACAGGCTGCGGGACAAATGTTTCGGTGCTTCCAGGGGCGAACTCGCTGTGCGCGGAGGAGATCGTCGCAGGTCCCGGGAGCAGATCGGTTAGCGAGAATGCTCCGGTTTCGCTCGTGACGAGGCGCGCGCCGTTCGCAACCGTACCTTGTCCATCAAACCAAGGCAGGTCCCCGACAAACACGCCCGCGCCCTCGATGGGGTTGCCGTGCTCGTCCACGACAAAGCCGTCCAGCGTATGCCCTTTGTAGAGTTTCAGCGTGATTCCTTCCAAGTGCTCGCCGGAATCAAGGCGAACGACTTCGAACGCGGGCATGTAGCCATCGGCCTTCACGGCGATGGTCGCTTCGTCGAGGACGACGTCCTTCAGGGTGAACTGCCCGTCCGCGTCTTTCACCGAACGCATGTGTCCCTCGTCGCTGCTGGAAAGCGAGGAGCCCACACCGCCGAACTGCATGATGCCGAATGCGGCTACGGGGTCTCCTGTCTCTCCGTCAATGACCCGGCCTGAGACAGTGCCTCTGCGGCGCAGTACAATTTCTACGTCTTCGGTTCCGCTTTCGACGAGGCGCTCGTCGTCCAGCCCGTTGCGATCGTAGTAGCCGGTGAGCGACGCGCCCAGCGAGAAGGTACCCGGCGGCATCTGTACAAGGCGGAAGTTGCCGTCCGCATCGGTCCGCGTATGGCGCTTTGCCGCCCCAACGGAGGCATCCTCCAAGGGCTTTCCTTGCTCGTCGATCACGCGGCCGGCAATCACCAGTCCTTCACCGTCGTAAGGAACGCGAATGCCCGTGCGGTGTTCGCCCTCCTGCAATTCGATTTCCATAACTGCGACGGCCGGACTATATTCTTCCTCCTTGATGACGGCCAGACTGTGCGTACCGGGCAGCAATCCCTTCAGGTGAAAGACGCCCGACGCGTCGGCGCCCGTTGACGCCGTCCACAGAATCGGTGACATATCTTGATTGACCGCGGTCACCGGCATACCGGGCACGCCCGAGCCCAGTGGATTGACGACTGCCCCTTCGAGAGTCGCCTCGCGGTGCAAGACATGGTCCGCGCCGGTCGCGCCTTCCGCCGTCAACGCGAAGATGGTCGGCGAATGCTCGACGTACCCCTCCTTTTCTGCACGGATAACAAACCTCTCCCACGGGAAGGCCGCATGCAGGGTGTACGCGCCGTCGTCGCCTGAAACTGTCTCCAGATCCGGAAGCGAGGGCTCGTGACGGCCGTAGCGGCCGCGAACGGTTGCACCGGCAATGGGCGTGCCGTCGGTGCGGAGGATGCGTCCTGACACGAGGATGCCGCCCGGACCGGCGGGAGACTTCGAGGACGTCGCGGGAGCGTCCTCTCCGGTGTCCTTCGAGGCAACGGCCAAGGTATCCACGACTTGCGACAAGGTGCTGCCGTACGTTTGCTCCTCGACAACCTCGTCGTCTTCACGCGCGCTCGGAGACTGATTCACCACAACAAGGATCGCGATGCCAATGCAGAGCGCCGCGCCAACTGCCATGGCTTTGCCTGCGGAGACACTGGCGGCAAGCGACGCGCCGAGACCTGTCGTAGTTGCGGCGGCAGTCGTTGCATTCCACGTCGCTCCGGCCGCCAGTACCGCGCCGAGGATGCGTTGCGCGTGGCGTTCGCGCACCGCCGGCGCAGTGGTCTCTTCGCGAAACGCGTGCACCACCCGCTCTCCCAATGCCTCGCGCGCCCGCTGCAAACGCTTACGTACCGCCGCGTCGGACACACCCAATATCGCCGCAATCTCCCGGCTGGATTTGTCCGCGTAGTATCTGAGCAACAGCACTTCGCGATCCTCCGGCGTGAGCGCGTCGATTTGTTCGCGTACCGCACGTCGCGCTTCCCGGGCGATCAGGTCAGGTTCAATCGACTCTTCATCGGGCAAGGACGCGGCCAACGCGGCATCCTGCTGTCGTCGCCGCTGCACGCCGTGGGCGACGTTTCGGGCAATGGTCCCAAGCCACGCGCCGAACTTCTTCCGCTCGCGCAACTGGTCCAGCCGCTGGAAGGCCAGAACGAAGCTCTCCTGCGCAATATCGTCCACATCCGCCGGATTGGGAATTCGCGCGCGGGCGATGGCCTGCACGACCGGCAGGTAACGCTCGACGAGTGCCCCAAACTGATCGTGCTGTCCCGCCAACACCCGGGCTACGATGGATTCGTCGCGTTCTGAATGCCCCCACGGCATGGTCTACTACCTCCGCTGCTTTCTACAGTATAGATGCGAGGCGTGGTGAAGATGTGACGAGAAGGACTGGTGGTTTGTTCATTTTGCGAGGGCTGCGGAAGTTTGCCATACGTGCTCGAAGGGCGGGTCATCTTTCACTCTTCCGCGGGAGCAATCGCGATGGCCTCATGGAAGTCGAGCGGACAAGTAAACCGGACGAAATGGCAACGCACAGGAATAGATAGTGGAGCACCTTTGTCTCATTTCTTGGGGAGGGAGAGGAGAA
>JADLCA010000301.1 GCA_020847495.1 Candidatus Hydrogenedentota bacterium
CGAGATCCCCAAGGGGTTCCACCTTGACACGCTCCAAGAACCTGCGGCACGAAGAGGCTGCGACGGACGGCTCCGACGGAAAAGGGCTCGGGCCCACTCCGGTGCACTTAGAATATGAATCCGGGCGCCGTCGTCCGGCCTGGCCCGGTTTGCGTGCGCAGCGCCGGTGTGTTAGACAAGAGCAGGCTGCAGGCAAGGCGGACTTTGCCCGCTCACTCTGAATCAACGAGAGGAATATCATGATTGCCAACTACCGACGGCCGCTGCTTTGCGCTTTCCTCACGCTGGCGATTGCTGCCAGCGTTTTGGCGTCTTGCGCTCAGGCCGGACCATTCAGTGTATACCTGACCTATCCGGGAGATCCGAGTACAACGATCACGGTGAACTTCCAGACCAGCAAGCAGGATCGGGAGACCGAGGTCTACATCGACACGGTGCCGCGCCGGGGGCACAAGGAAGCCTATGCGCGGCGTGTCGAGGGCGCGTCCACCAGCATTCCCGGGTTGCCGGTGCCGCGCACGATTCACTACGCGACACTGGATGGGTTGACGGCAGACACAACCTACTTCTTCATCGCGGGAAACGATTCGGCTGGCTTCAGTAGGGAGCAGTCGTTCCGCACCATTCCCGCCGGGGACGGTCCGCTCCGCTTCGTCGCGGGAGGCGATATGGATGCGACGCGCCTGACGCGCAAGCTCCTCAAAGTTGCGGCGCGCCAAAATCCCCAGTTTGCCATCGTCGGTGGTGATATTGCCTATGCGAACGGCGACGTGAAGAACTACCGGAAGTGGGATCGCTGGTTTGCGAACTGGGACCGCTACATGCGGACCAGCGAGGGTCACCGCGTTCCCATCGTGGCCGCTATTGGCAATCACGAGACGAATAAGGCAGAGTCTGAGGAATATGCCGAACGGGCGCCCTTTTATCACGCGTATTTCGGGCGCCAGGCCGATGCCACGTACTTCGACCGGACCTTTGGATCGCTCTTGGCGCTGGTCGTGCTCGACTCGGGCCATATCGCCACGCACGACGGTGAACAGAAGACATGGCTTGCCGAAGCGCTTGCACGCCATGTGGACGTGCCGTACCGATTCGCGGTGTACCACGTACCGCTGTACCCGAGTCACCGGGACTTCGATGGCGAATTGTCCGCAAGCGGCCGCACGCACTGGGGACCCTTGTTCGACGAGCACCGGCTGACCACGGCCTTCGAAAACCACGACCACACCTTGAAACGGACGAAACTCATCAAGAACAACGAGGTTTCTCCCGAAGGGACGCTCTACCTCGGCGATGGTTCCTGGGGCGTGAAGCCTCGCGAAGTCGACAAGGATCGGCGCTGGTACGAGGAATTCGCGGCCGGGAAAGGGCATGTTTGGATAGTGGATGTTTCCGCGCAGGGCGTAACCTATCGGGCGCTGGGTGTCCGAGGCAAGGTACTGGACTCGGCCGAAACCCCGGCCCCCTCACGGCCATGACCGGGGACCCGCATGCTCACTCTCGCGGAACGGCCAGGAAATTGAACGCGCGAAACGGGTAGACAAGCGCATCTACAAACTCGGTCTGAGAAAGCGGCGCGCCGCTCTTCACCCAATCCTCAACGGTGTAGACATCGTAGGCATGTTGCTCCATGAAGAACTGATACATGGCCTTGGGCGGGATTCCGTATTGCGATAGCCCGGAGTAGGTGCACTCGAACAGGACCACGGGCCGGCTCTCGCGCAGCACGCGCTCCGCGCCCTGGAGGACTTTAAGTTCCGCGCCTTCCACGTCGACTTTCAGAAAGCCGGCACGGTACGTCGCGGGGAGCAGGTTATCCAGGCAGTCACAACGAACCAAGTGCTCGCGGAACTGCTCATCGTGGTACTGGTGCGGGGTCATGCCACTGAAACCGGAACGCTGGAGATTCTCATAGAAGGTGATTTCGCCGGGCGCATCGCTGAGCGCCACCTGGTGCACGGTGACCTCGGGGAAACGCCGGCGGAGCCACGTTGCCTTTTGAGGAAGCGCTTCAAACGCCACGTGTTCACCCTTGGGCGCGAGGCGCAACACCTGCGCCAGCACGGAACCGAGGTGGCAGCCCACGTCAACGCAGTTGGTAGACTCGCTCACAACCCGCCGCAGCAAGGAGTCGATATGCGCGGGTTCGTCGTGGATGTGATGGAGTTCGGGATGTTTCTTGCGCTTCCAGAAGTTCATTGCATAGCGCACCCGCGACAGCGCACCATATAGCGGTGTGCGGATGATCAGATGCTTGAGATAATCCATTGCAGGTCACTCTTCGCCGTGGCAAATAGTCCATGATTCACACGGCGCGAAGCATAACCTGCGGCGCGCCAAAAGCGCCACTTTGCACCGAACAGTTACGCACACCGATATTCAAGTTGTCACAGTGGACACAGGGGTGGTAGCATGCCGCCGCCCGATGAAAGGGAGTAGTTACACCATGCCAGAAGAGAAGCGCGGCTTTTTCGGCCGCCTGCGCGACCGGTTGAGCAAGACCCGCGACACGCTGTCCGGGAGCGTCCTGCGCGTGTTTACCGGGCGTTCGGTGATCGACGACGAGATGCTCGAGCAACTGGAAGAGACCCTCATCGGGGCGGATTTCGGGGTCGAGGCCGCAACATCCATCATCGCGGACATGCGCCGCCTCGCGAAGGAGCGGCGGGTGTACGAGCCTGACGCGTTTCTCCAGCTCTTGAAGGACGAGTTGGTCCAATCGCTGGAACCGGGCAACCACGCGCTGAACTGGGACGGGGAGGGCGGTCCCCACGTGACGCTCATCGCCGGGGTGAATGGCTCCGGAAAGACGACGACGGCAGGCAAGCTCTGCGCCCACCTCTCGAAACAGGGCAAGTCGGTGATGCTGGGGGCAGCCGACACGTTTCGCGCGGCCGCCGTCGAGCAGCTCACAATTTGGAGCGAGCGCACGGGCGTGCCGATCGTCAAGCACAAGGATGGGGCCGACCCGGCCGCCGTGGCGTTCGACGCCGCGGATGCGGCGGCTTCGCGCAATGTGGACTGCCTGCTCATCGACACGGCGGGGCGGCTGCACACCAAGGTGAATCTCATGGAGGAGTTGAAGAAAATCCAGCGTGTTGTGGGAAAGCGTATCCCCGGCGCGCCGCACGAGGTGCTCCTGGTTCTCGATGCGACGACGGGCCAGAATGGCCTGCAGCAGGCGCGGATCTTCACCGAGGCGCTTCATGTCACGGGGATCGTGCTGACCAAGCTCGACGGCACGGCCAAGGGGGGCATTGCCGTGGCCATCCAGAAGCAGTTGGGCATTCCAATCAAGCTCATCGGTGTCGGTGAGTCCGTGGAGGACCTCCAACCGTTCAGTGCCAGAGACTTCGTGGAGGCCATATTCAATTGATCTGCGATACGCGGAGAAGAGGGGCGGGCACACCAGGTGGACCAGACTGAGCAAGTTCCAGACAAACGATCGCTTGTGGGCGAAGCCTTGGTGAAGGAGGGCGTGATTACCGAGGAGCAGCTTGCCCGCGCCATGCGCATCCAACAACTGCTCGAGCAGCCCCGCCAGCTTCGCGAAGTGCTCCTCGAACTGGGCTTTGCCACCAAGAAAGCTATCACGGACGCCGTCAACAAGCATGGCAGCGGAATGCGTCTGGGCGACATGCTTGTGGAGCAGGGCCTGGTCAGCATGGATGCGCTGGAATCCGCCCTGACGATGCAGAAAGAGCGTGGCCTGAAGCTCGGCGAGGCCCTGATAGAGCTGGGCGCCATCAACGAAAGAACCCTCCTTCAAAGCCTCGCGACCCAGGCCCGGGTGCCTTTTATCGAGCCTATGTTCGGCATGATTGAGCAGTCGGTGTTGAGCGGCGTTTCGCCCGATTACCTCGCGCGCTACCAGTTTATCCCCTTCAGCCGTTCGGAAGACGGACGGGTACGCGTGGTCGTGAATGACCTCCACGAACAAAACTGCCTGCAGGCGATTCAGGAGTTCTACCGGGATGATTTCGCCCTGGCGCTCGGCCCGAAAGAAGCCATACGCCAGTGCATCGAGGATTTCCGGCGCTTTCGCACGGAGCGACCCCGGGAAGGCCAGGGCCGCGTAGAACAGGCGGGCGACAGCATCGTGCAGCTTGTCAATCACATCATCGCGACCGCGGTGGATGAGCGGGCCAGCGATATCCATATCGAGCCGATGTCGGACAAGATCCGGATCCGGTACCGTATTGACGGAGTTCTCGTGTACAGAACGGACCTGCCGCTTGACCTGCTTCCACGTATCATTTCACGCATTAAGGTCCTCTCGGAAGTCAACATCACCGAGCACCAGCGCCACCAGGGGGGGCGTTTCCTGTACTCCGTCGGGGTGAAGGAATTCGACCTCCGGCTGTCCATCTACGTTACCGTTCACGGGGAATGTGCCGTTATCCGGATCCTGAACAAGCAGACGGGGCTCATGGAACTGGACGAACTGGGCATGAACCGTGCCATGAAGGAGCGGTACCGGGTGGACGTGCTCGACATGCCTACCGGCGTCGTGCTCATCACGGGGCCAACCGGTTCGGGCAAGACCACGACGCTGTACAGCAGCCTCGCCTACAGCAACAAGATTGATATGAAGATCATCACGGCCGAGGACCCGGTCGAGTACATGATCGATGGGCTGATCCAATGTTCCATCAACGACAAGATCGGGCGCACCTTTGAGGGGACGCTGCGCGAAATCGTCCGGCAGGACCCGGATATCATTGTGTTGGGCGAGATTCGCGATCGCACCAGTGCGGAAACCGCGATACAGGCCGCCTTGACCGGCCACAAGGTCTATTCGACATTCCACACCGAGGACACGATCGGGGGACTGTTACGCCTGATTGATATGGATATCGAGACGTTCCTGATTTCCTCCACGGTGATTTCGGTGGTCGCACAGCGTCTGCTGCGCCGTGTGTGTTCCCAATGTGCCGCGCCAGCCGTTCCTCTGCCACGGGAACTGGACCGGCTGGCCCTGTCGCTGGAGGACGTGCACGATTTTGAGTTCAAGAAGGGGCAGGGATGCAAATTGTGCAACTACACGGGCTATCACGGCCGCGTAGGGGCGTACGAATTGCTCGTTCTCAACGAAGACGTGAAAGAGGCCATTCTTGCAAAGCGTCCCGCGCATATAATCCGGCGCATCAGCACGGAGACCACGGGGCTTATCAGCATGCGGGAAGACGCCATTGCAAAGACCGTGCGCGGTTTCACCACGTTTGACGAGGTGCTGCGCCACACACCACGGACGTTTGAAACCCGTTCCCTGAAACAGATATTAGCCATGACCCAATGAGAGAATCATCCCATGCCCGGCTGCCCTTACTGTAAAGAAAACGTAGACCCGCGCGCTTCCGGCGCTTCGGGTTTCACGCTTGCCGCCTGCCCAACGTGCATGAACCCCTTCGTGCTCGAGGGAGACCACTCTTCCACCATTCCGGGAACCTCGGATATCAGGTTGCTGGCACGGGAAGGATCCATCGGAGAAGGACTTCTGCGAGCAGCACCCAGGGCTATCCAGGAACTGCCGGTCCTCCCGGAGATTTCAACGCGCATCATGCAACTGCTGCGAGACCCCGAGTCCACGCTCAAGGACATTGCGGAGACCATACGGCAGGACCAGGCCATCGCGGTCAAGATCCTTCAGCTTGCGAACAGCGCGCTCTACGGCGGGTTGAGCACTATCTCCAACCTGGACGCGGCGTGTGCGCGCCTGGGCACGCGAACGGTGGCCAACGCGGTCCAGGCCGTAGCGAATGGAAATCTGTACGTCACCGGGCACAAGGAATTCCGCGAACTCATGCGCAGCTATTGGGTGCACGCGGTGGCCACGGCGCATTGCGCTAACCAGATCGCGACGGCCATTGCGGAGCCGCGTGGGGACGCCCTCTTTGTGGCAGGCCTCATCCACGATATAGGTGCGGTAGTTTTGCTGGATATCATTGCTTCGACCCGGCGGGGAGTGTTGGGAGAGCTGCACGGTTCGCCCGAACTCGTGAACGAAGTCCTGGCCAGCTACAGCCACGTGGTGGGCCTTCACGTGGTGCATCACTGGAAACTACCCCCGCTGTTCGCAGTGACCACGTACTTCCATCATGCACCGGATCTTGTCATGTCCGAGGAACTGCGAACCGCCACGCACGTGGTATGTCTTGCTAATGCCGTCGCGGAGGCCTCGGGGTTTGGCGTCGATGACGGAAAAGTATCCCTCGTGACCCACCAGTCAGCCAAGTATCTCGGGCTGAGCGACATCAAGTTGGCCGTGATGCGGGCCGACCTGGAAGACGCCATCAAGCCGCTCCTCGCCATCACCGGTCCCTGACGCAGACGCGCGATGCGCTGAACCAGATTTCAGCTCAAATTGACGCCATGCCCGCGGATGGCTAGAATTCCTGCGTTTAACCCTCCTCCATTTCTCATCGACGTGGAGTACGACCTGGAGAATGGCATGCCGATTCGCTTTTTCAACACGCTGACACGCACGAAAGAGGCCTTTGAACCGCTGGAAGAGGGCAAGGTGCGCATGTACACCTGCGGCCCAACGGTGTACAACTTCGCCCACATCGGGAACCTGCGCACCTTCATGTTCGAAGACCTGTTGCGCCGGCATCTCAAGTACCGGGGTCACGCGATACACCACGTCATGAACCTCACGGACGTCGAGGACAAGATCATCCGCGCATGCCGCGAGACCGGCGAGCCGTTGAAGTCCTTGACCGCGAAATACGTCCAGGCCTTTTTCGAGGATCTGGACACCCTGGGCATCGAACGGGCGGAGGCCTACCCGGCCGCCACGGACCACATCGCGGAAATGGTGGAGCTGATCAAGACGCTGCGCGAAAAGGGTCACACCTATGATGTGGACGGCAGCATCTATTTCAAGTTGAGCACGTTCCCGCAATACGGACGCCTCAGCCATTTCGATATGGAGCAGCTCAAGACCGGCGCAAGCGGCCGCGTGGACTCCGATGAGTACGAGACCGAAGACGCCCGCGACTTCGCGTTGTGGAAGGCTTATGTCGAGGACGACGGCGAAGTGTATTGGGAGACCGAGCTGGGCAAGGGCCGCCCGGGGTGGCACATCGAATGCTCTTGCATGAGCATGAAATACCTGGGCGAATCCTTCGACATCCATTGCGGCGGCATCGACAACATGTTTCCACATCACGAGAACGAGATCGCGCAATCGGAGGCCGCCACGGGCAGGCCGTTCGTGCGGTACTGGCTGCACAGCGCCCACCTGTTCGTCGAAAACCGGAAGATGTCGAAATCGCTGGGCAACATCTACACGCTGCGCGACCTCGTCGCCAAGGGCCACAACCCGCGCGCGATCCGCTGGGCCCTCATCTCGACCCACTACCGGCAACCCAGCAACTTCACCTTCGAGGGCTTGGCGGCCGCACAGGAAGCGCTGAACCGGATTCGAGATTTCCGGATCCGGCTGGCCGAAATCAAGGGCGATGGCACGGACCTGGCTTCCGAGGTAGAAACCTGCGAGCGCGCTTTCGGCGAAGCTCTGGATGATGACCTCAACATATCCGGCGCGCTGGCGGCGGTCTTTGAGTTCATCCGCGACGTGAATCGCCTCCTGGAGAAGTCGGAGGCAGGCGTTGCGGGCGCGCAGGCAGCGCTCGCCCTGCTGGACCGGCTCGACGCGGTCACGGGATTGTTCGGAGCGCCCGAGCCGGAGGAAACACCCCAAGCGATCCTGGACCTCGTCATGGAGCGTCAGCAGGCGCGCCGGGGCAAGGATTTCAAACGCGCCGACGCGATCCGCGACCAGTTGGCCGCCGAGGGCTGGATCCTTGAAGACACGGCGGACGGCCCCCGCGTCAAGCGGGGATAAGGGGTTCGGCTGAGAGACAGCGGTCGCGGGGCTCTACATCCCCCTCGGCCCTTCGGGCCTGCCCCTTCAAAGGGGGACACTCTTGGCGACCCTTCGGGTCGCGCGTTCTACGCGCCAAAAGCCCACGTGTCGCCCTCAAGTCCCTTAATTACCAACATATATAGTATTGCAGAATTCCCCCTTTGAAGGGGGTGAAGGGGGATGTTCTTCTCCCCTCCCTCAGTACACCAGACCGCGGAAGCCTCGCACCGTGTGAAAGGTGATGAGATTTGTGTCGTGTGCGCTCTTCGCGCGTTCGTCGCCGGAGCGGGACAGCACGCACAAATCATCCCCGCGAATCACCATGGACGCGTAGTGGCGGCTTTGGCCGTAGGTGCCCGTGTCGTCCACACGCCCCGCAAAACACCAATCCATGCAGTTACGTGAGAAATAGAGCACGAGCCGTTGGCGCTCATTGCTCGGCAGATTGAAGCGGTCCGCGGGCAGGCGATCCGGGCGCGTCATGGAGTCCGTGGGCTGCGTCGTGAGCATCCAGAACCGCTGGGATGGCTCATCGTAGAGAAGGTGGAACTTCATGTGCCCCCCCGGGCAAGGGACAAACACGATGGGGTCGCCGGAGGGTGCTTTCTCGACCGATACCGTGATCGACTTGGCGTCTTCGGACTCCACCGCCTTGAGAATCGCCGCGTAGTTGGTGGAACCCGTGTGGGCGCGCATCCACAGGTGGAAGGTGCGGCCGTTCGGGTCGAACCAGAGGTGGTTGGGATCGGTGAATTGGACCACGTTCGTTTCCAGCCAGCCCGGGGTGGCCATCGGACGATGATCATCAGGGATGTCTGGTGTGACATCGCCCTTGTTGAAGAAAGGAACGACGATCAGGTTTGTATTTCCTTATTAGGCGACAACATCGCGTTACGTAATTTCTCTGGAA
>JADLCA010000302.1 GCA_020847495.1 Candidatus Hydrogenedentota bacterium
CCCCGGTTGGGTGAAGACCCGGCCGGGGCGCTTCTTCATCTGGCCTCCCACGAGGGCGCCCATGCCTTATTGGACCTACATTCTCCAAAGTGAGGCCAGTGGCCGCTACTACTGCGGGTTCTCAGATAACCCAGACCGCCGCGTTGCCGAACACAACAACCCACAATACCATGGCTCCAAGACCACCAAGCGATTTGAAGGACCATGGAAACTCGTCTGGAAACAAGCGCACGCTAACCGCTCCGAAGCCATGCGGATGGAGAAGAAGATCAAGAAGCTTGGAATTGCGCGCTTCCTGGATGAGTCCAGCCATGGAGAATCGGGCCCGGGTCCGGCTCCGTTGGTAGAGTCCCGCCCCGCGCGGGATTAACCAGCGGGTCGCAAGCTCGAGTCTGTCGCGGATCACGCGCCGCGCGTGACTCGGGGAGCCATAGGCCTTCCTCCGGTGGCAAAGAAGTAGCCGGAGTTTATGCATATATGCCCCGGTTGGGTGAAGACCCGGCCGGGGCGCTTCATCATCTGGCCTCCCACGAGGGCGCCCATGCCTTATTGGACCTGCATACTTAAAAGCGAGACCAGCGGCCGTTTCTACTGCGGGTCTTCACATGACCCTGACCGCCGCGTGAATCGTCAGTATCTCTGTACCAAAACCATCTTACGCGTTCTGAGGTCTCTCCGGCCCTGTCTCTACCGCTCTCTACTTTCCAGCTCAAAACGGTGGTTCTCCTTGGTGCATCCCGGTACCATGACACGTTGTCTTCGTGGTACGGTAAGCGCACACGTGGCTGAAAACTGAGCGTTCCGGTTGGGAGGTCGTCATGAATAGTCGTATGCGTTACGCTGTGTTCACGGTAATGGGGCTTCTTGCCCTCCTGATCGTTTCCCTGGGAGTCGGCGCGGAAACGCTGGCTCCGGCGCCGGAAGGCACGTTTACCCTCGCTGTGATCCCCGATACGCAACGTTATCTTGGACCAGGCACGGGCCGTGATGACGAGAGCGGCGCTCCGCGAAACCCGGCCTTTGACTCACGCACCTCCTGGCTTGCAGCAAATATCGAGGTGCAGCGAATCGTCTTTATCACTCACACGGGCGACGTGGTGGACAAGAACGAGCACCGCCAGTGGCAAATCGCCCGCGCCAACATGGATCGCATTCACGGGAAGGTGCCTTACGGCATCTCGGTTGGCAACCACGACATGGCCGCGGAACCAGGCGATTCGCGCTTGTTCCAGGAGTACTTCGGCGCGGAACGCTACACCGGGCAACCTTGGTATGGGGGTACCTATGAGGGCTTTCCGGGGCATACCCCAGAAGTCTCGGGAAACAACGCGAACAGCTACCAGTTGTTCTCCGCCGGAGGCCTCGATTTTGTCATCGTCCATCTGGAGTGCAATGCGCCCGACGATGTCCTGGACTGGGCGGATGGCGTGATCGAGTCTTATCGGAACCGGATGGCCATCATTTCCACCCACATGTACCTCGGCGGGATCCCGAAGAAAGGGGCCGACCAGCCCCAGGGACGGATGCAATGGAAGAAGGTCCACGGGGCGCGCGGCAATACCCCACAACAACTGTGGGAAAAGTCCTTCATCAAACACCCGAACCTGTTTCTCACGCTGTGCGGCGATCAATCGGCGTCGATTGCCTGGAGGCAGACCAGCCGGGGCGCGCACGGCAATGCGGTGCACGAACTTCTTGCCGATTATCCGCGAAACGCGGACGACTCGGACTGGCTGCGCCTGCTGCGCTTCGATCCCGCGAACGGCCAAATCGAGGTTTTCACTTACAGTCCCGCACAGGATCGGCTCTGCGAAAGCATCGGCCACACAACGGACCGGAGCGACCATCAATTCGTTCTGGATATCTCGCGCGCAATCGCCGATCACAAAGCCCAACGGGAACCGGCCCTCGCGACGGCCAAGTGAGCCCGCGTAGCGAAGAGGCGTTTCCCGATAGCGCGCCAAGGCGCGCGGACACGGAGATTCACGGGAAGCCGTCACTTCTGCCCTATCACAAGCATTTCGAAATCCTCCGTGGTCAGGGCGTCGTCTCTGGAGTACGCCCCGAGCTTCGCCCCGAAGATGTCGACCCGCGCATAGCCCAGAGACTTCAGAAGCCACGTGATTTCGCAGGGCACATAGTAGCGCTCGTTGCACGAAAGCGTCTTTCGGTTTCCGTGGTCGTCTTCGATCTCCGTGATGTTGTGGTCTCGAAAGGTCATGAGATCGAAGGTGTTCTTCCGGTAGCTCGCGTTCCCATCCGCCCTCGCTGCGGCGCAGAAAGCCTCCACGTTGTGAAACAGGGGGAACAAGCCGTTGAGCGTGGTGAACAGGAATTTCCCTTTGCTCTTCAGAGCACGGGTCACATTCGTGAGTATTTCGAAGTTCATCTCGTCCGTTTCCATCAGAGGAAATCCGCCCTCACACAGCATGATGGCCGCGTCGAATTCCGCCTCAAATGGCAGCTCTCTCGCATCGTGCCGCAGAAACGCGATGCTCAGGTTTTGTTCGCTTGCCTTTTCCCGCGCTCTGGCCAACTGCGATTCGGACAAATCGACCCCGGTGACGCAATAGCCTCTCCTGGTCAACTCAATCGAATGCCGTCCGGTCCCGCAACCGACATCGAGTATCTTCAAGGACTTGTCAAAGCCAAGCTCCTTCTCAATGAAATCACACTCGCCCGGGGTGCCTTGAGTGAAGCACTCGCTGTCGTACTTCCGGGCATAGTTCTCGAACAAGAGCTCGTACCACTGTTTTGCGTGCATGCATCTTCCCCCAGTCCGGCTTTCTCACCGCTTGGTTGCAAGGAAATGAAAGTAAGGGATGAATGAGAACTGCGTCCTCTCGGATGTGAAGCTTTCCGGCTGGCAATCCAACGGCCTGGCCGGGTGGGATCCGCATTCCACGTCGAAGCCCGCATTGGCAAGCGCGCCGCCGAGTTTGCGTCCGACATCCACATCGGCGCCCTCTTCGGCGAGTGCGTGCGCGTACGCCTTGAGCCCGCTTTCGACCGGCGGATACTCGATGAGGCCGCCGTAGTCGGGTTCCGCGGCGGCGATCAGTCTGCCTTCGGGCGTCAGCACGCGGTGAATCTCCGCGAGGGTTTCGGGAAGGCGCGCGATCCACAAAAAGAACATCTGCGTGAACACGAGATCGAAGGACGCATCCGCGAAGGGCAGGGCAGCGGCCTCGGCTGTGGTACGCAATCTTGGTGCGAGGCGCAGCACAGTCGCGTCGCGGTCCACACCTACCGCATAGCCTTCCGCTCGCCTGTCCAGCGAAGGCAGGAGTTCGCCGGTTCCCGTGCCGAGGTCGAGCACGCGTATGCATTCACCGAGCCGCGCCCTGCGCAGGAGCCGGTTGCGCTCGCCCGCGAACCACTCCGCTTGGCGCCGGTACACGTCGCGCAGCTCCTCGGGCGTTGGCACGTGGACCACTCCCCTATCGCCCGCCGCCCGCGCAGGCGCATGCACATGCGCACCCCGCGCAGGCGCAGGCGCAGCCGCCTCCGTGACCGCCGCCGCCTCCGCTACCGCGGCTCTCGGCCAACGCCTTCAGGACCTCGCCGGTGAAGCGGTCAATGCCGGACAGGTCGAGGCCGGCTTTCGCCGGGGCGAGCGCGTCGAGACTGCCGGCGAGCCGGGTGGAGAGCCCTTCAAAGCGCCCGGCGATCGCGCTGGCCACATCGCCAAAGGAAGCGCTGGGATTTGTCGAGCTGGGCACGGGAACGCCCCCGCCGCCAATGGAAGGCGTGCCGTGCGAATGGCTCGACCACCACCGGGGCCGGTAGGGACCGCGGTGCACGGTCGTGTCATCCAGGCGGCGGCCCCAGCCATCATCGAGCATGAGCCAATCGAAATGCTTGTCGATGCGCTCGTAGCGCGCTTCGTAGCCCGCCTCGGCCTCGACCGTGGCCCACGCCCTGGACACAATACTCCGGTAATACTCGCGGGTGCCTTTCAGATCGAAACCCTCCATCGCTTTTCTCACGCGTTTGATGAGCGCGTCGAAGGGCTGCTCCAGATTCATGGCCTCCACGGGCTTGTCCTTCTGATTGCGGAACGCCTTCAGAAAGCCCTGCTCGTATGGACGGATCTTGACGGCTTGTCCATCCGCGGCAGTCCACGTGCCCGAACTGCCAAAGTCTTTGGCGACATCGAGGGTCAAGGGGTCTTCGGTCTTCACCGTGACGAGTCCCTTCTTGGCGAGGGAGAAGACGAGCATCGTCAGCACCTTGTTCAATGGGATCTCGAGCAGGATGGCGGCTTCCACCGCGGTCAAGCCGCGTTTCAGGCCGCCGCCTTCGCGGCATAGTTCGGCTGGAAAGTACCCGCGTTTCCCGTGTCTTCGGAACAACCACACCAGCACGGCGAAACCCAATATGGCGGGATACAGCCAGAGGTGAACTTCGACGCTTTGTGTCATGCCGTAGATGCCCGCCACCAACCCGATGATCCACAGCGTGAAGCCCGTGCCGCGTGTCAACGCAAAGAACGCCACGCTGAAAGCCAGCACCAGCAACGCGCCGCTGACGTATTGGGCATCCTGGCTTGCCGAGAACCACCTCAGGAACAAAGCAAGAATAGAGTCCTTGCGCACGTTCGTGACGAAGCGCTTCGGAAAGGACAGGCCATATTCATGCGGTCCGTTCAAGAGCACCGTGTCCACCCACGCCACGGACACCTGGGTCTCGCCTTCCATGACTCCCTTAAGGTCGAAGTCCTGGTTCTTCTTCTGCCACAGGATGTGATCCTTGACAACGGGATACTCCTGTTCCGGGATGGGGAGCACGCAGCGGAGCGTCAATTGGGTGGTGCCCTGGATGTACTCGCTGCCGAACCATGTGGGCGTGAAGCGGAAAGAGGCCAGGTCAGGGTTTGTGGTGTCCTGCCAGACCATGCCACTCTCGCGCGCGATGAACTCCACCCGGCCAGTCTGGCCGGGCTGGATCGTGTGTGGGCCGAGATGGATCTCGTAGCCGGAGCCACGCGGCTTCAGGACCTCCGAAACGCGCACGCTTCCCTCGGGCAACGCTTGGCCGTTTGCCGCGGCCTGTCCGGGAGTGTGCCTGCCAATGTTCGGCATGCCGATGTCCACAATGTCTATAGGATGCGCGCCGGGGTTGCACCGGAAGGTGAGTGCATAGTGGATGAGCGCCGCGCCGTCTCCTTCGATGCGCACGGTGACCTCCGCCTCCGGCACGGAGAAGCGGTAGTTCTGCGCGAATACGGCTGGGCCCACCATGGCCAGCACCGCCCATGCCAGCAAGGTCCGTCTCATGCGTTCAGCTCTCCGTGGTGTTGTCGGCGCAGCGGAACTGGGTTCCGTCGCTCAGCGGGCAACCGCCACCGCAGACGTCAAGGTCCGGACATTCCGCGCAGTCCGCGGGCAAGCCGGTGCGATTGCGGATGGCGAGAAAGAGGGGACTCTCCCAGATGGTTTTCCAGTCGTCCTTCAGAATGTGCCCGACCGGCTTGTAGTAGCTCTGGCAAGGCAGGACCTGTCCGTCGGGTTCGATGCAGATGTTGTATTCGGCCGCGGTGCAGCGCTTCAGTCCGACGCCGAGGGCGGCCGGGTTCAATTGGCAGTACTGAGTCGGACTGTACCAGATGAAGCGCAGGCCCAGCGCTTCGGCCTTTTCCGTAACCGTGCCCAGAATGGGCTCCAACTCCGCCTCGTCAAGACCCAGGCCGGATGCCGGGGCGCGGCCCGTGTTGATGATCGAGTTCATGGCGCACTGGCGCACACCCAGACCGTGCAGAAACTCGAGCGTCTCTTCGATCGAGGGGGCATTGAGAGCACACAGGGTCGTGTTGGTGACGAGGTAGATATCGTCCGCGATCGTGTTCCGGATTCCTTGTACGGTGTCGCGGTATGCGCCCTCGCAGCCCACCATGCGGTCATGGATGGACTCGTCGTGGCTTTCGATCGTGATCTGCACGTGGTCGAGCCCCCCGCCGCACAAGCGCCGCACGTAGTCGCGGTCCGACAACCTGCGGCCATTCGTGAGCAGGCCCGTAATGAGACCCAAATCCTCCGCCTTCTCGATGAGCAGGGCGAGATGCGGACTCAAGGTGGCCTCGCCGCCGGTGAAGCACACATGCGGCACGCCGATGTCCCAGAGTTTCTCCAGCGTGCGCATCCAGTCCTCGATCGGCAACGGCACGATCTCCTGCGGCTTGCGCGCCACGTAGCAGTGCGCGCAGGTATCATTGCACGCGTATGTCAGCGCAAGGTCCGCACGATAGGGAGCCGAGGGTTTGCGCCCGAACGGGGGAATGGACGGCACATCCACGGAGTAGACAGGGCATGCATCAACGCTTGTTTCAAGCTGACGCAGGATCGTCACGATGCGCTCATAGTCGCGTTCCACGTCGGCGCGCGACGCCCGGTACACCTTGCGAACATGCGCCACACAGGCGGCCCTGTCATCTCCATCGAGAATCGACTTCGCAAGTTCGGCCGCCGTGGCGTTCAGGTGCAGCACGCCGGACGCGTTGACTGAAAGCAGGGCCGTGTGGTCCGGATCGACCCGGAGGTGCAACCGCATGTAATGTCCGGCCAATTCCCGGTGATAGTGATACAGGCCCGGGCGCACCGGTTCCGTTTCCCCGAACCATGCGCGCATCCTGCGGGTCAGCGCGTTTACCATTTCGGCGCCTCCTCGACCTGGAACTCGGACTCGCAATACGGGCACCGTACGAACACCGCGCCCGCGCGGACACTCGTGCTCTTCGCGTCGAGTGTTGCGCCGCAGTTGGTGCAGAGAAGTCTCTCCAGACTGACGTCGCCGCTCAGGTCCACCTGGTGGGTGACGGTGATGCGCGTTTCCGGTGTCTTCATGCGCAAAATGTAGAGCACGGACAAGCCGGCCCCAAGCAACACACCGCCAAGCACGCACCGGGTCCAGAGTCCGGTGTGGGCCGCGGCGGCGAGGAATACCACGCCCAGGCCGATCAACAGCATGGCGAAAAGATAGGCGACGGCTTTCATTGTGGCCCCCCGGGTCGTCCGATGCCCCCTCCCGGATCGCGCCTGAATCGGACGCACTCCCTATTATCCGCCGAATCCATGAAACGCGCAACAGCGATGACGCGAGCGGGCAACGCGGCCTGCGGGCTAACCTTCAGACGGGCCCGTCTCTTCTTCCACGGCCGGTGCCGGGGCGGGGGTCTTTGGGGAGGGTTCTTCCGCGGGCGCCTCAGGCTCCAAGGGGACTGCGGTCAGGGCTTCCACCACGCTGAAGAAGAACATGCGCGGTTCGTTGAGGGTAAGGTCGCCGTCGAGGGCCCCCCAATGCACCGCATAACTGCCCGTTTCCAGGGGCTGGCTCAGGCGGATCCGCATCAGTAGCCCTTCGGGCGCGTCGATGGGCTCCGTGACGACGGGGATATCCTTCGTCTTGACCCAGGCCGACACGCTTCCCACCTGGCCGTATGGCGGCTGCACGTCGATCTGGTTCATCTGACAGAGTTTGCCGCCGTACACCGGCATCTTGTAGCAGATGAGGAGGGGCTCGCGTTGGGTCGTCTCGACGCGAGGCCATCGGGTTGTGCCGTAGATGATCTGGCCGTCCCCCACTGTCTTGAGCTGCTGGGGCTCTATGAAGTCCGTCCGGCGGTACCGGTAATCCTGAAACTCGTACACCCCTTTGCCTTCAGGAAGAGGCCACAACATGACCGGCGTCGCCTGGACCTGGCGCAGTTGCTCAACGTTGAGCAACAGCATTCCCGGGGTATAACCCGTCTTTGAGAAGTAGAGGGATAATTCGCCCGGGACGTATTTCACGCGATACTCGCCCAAAGCGTTGCTGAGCCCTTGGTAGGAAGTGCCTTGCACGTGCACGGCGGCCCCGGGGAGGGCCTCCCCCTTGACGTCGACAATGGCGCCCCGGATCGTGCCGGTGTCGCAACCGCATACGGAAAGGACCATTGCGACCGCCAATACGGACCGGACAGGAGAGAAAGCTATGGGGCAATTCAATAGCATTTACACGCTCTACAATACGCGGAAGAAGCCGCCAGGTTTCATGATGGCTTTCGCGGCGGCCCCCGCGCGCCAAGTCTTTCAGGTGGGGGAGGTCCTAGTCAAGCCGCTCGGTGCAGGGACCAGACACGGAACGGGCGGGCACGCCCTACGGTGTGCCCACCCGAAAACCTCGATACACCTCCCGGCAGGAGCCAGGAATGTGAAGCTGCTATTGAGCCGGGAACAGCGCGAAACCGTATGAAGACAGGGTCGCCCCCGCGTTCACGAACACGCGTCCGCTCGGGTCGGTCGAGTCGGAGTAGAGAATGGTCGCCGAACCGGAACCGCCGGCGCCTGTCGCATTCGGAATAGCCTGGCCCAACACACCCTCGTTCGGGTCGTCAGCCACTGGACGCCAACCAACCGACGCATTGCCGGCGATCGTGAACGTGTTGGCCGCAGGCGTACGATTGGCACCTACCAAGCTGAAATACAGCACGGTGTACGTTTGCGTCGTACTCGTATTGTTCTTCAGCGCAATGAAGGTGGCACTGGCCGATGGGGGAAAGAAGTTGCCGTTCGTGTTCCCGCCGCCATCGTTAAACTGCGGAACGGAGATGACCCCCGCGAATGCAGCCACAGTGCCCAGCACCACTGCCGTGAGCATTA
>JADLCA010000303.1 GCA_020847495.1 Candidatus Hydrogenedentota bacterium
CGAAAACGCAAGCCGAGGTGTGCGACCTCGTCGAGAAAGCGGGTCTGCGCGGCCGCGGCGGCGGTGGATTTCCGACCGGACGCAAATGGAAGTTTGCGCTCAACACCGAAAACGACACCAAGTACCTCGTCTGCAACGCCGACGAGGGCGACCCCGGCGCGTTCATGGACCGCGCCGTCATCGAAGGGGATCCCCACCGCCTGCTCGAGGGCATGATGATTGCCGCCTACGCCATCGGCGCCGCCAAGGCGTACGTCTACATCCGCGCCGAGTATCCGCTGGCCATCGACCGCCTGCGCACGGCCATCGCGCAGGCGGAAGAGTACGGGCTCCTCGGGGACAACATCCTCGACAGCGGTTTCAGCCTGCGCATCGTGATCAAGAAAGGCGCGGGCGCCTTCGTGTGCGGCGAGGAAACCGCCTTGATTCACAGCATCGAAGGCAAGCGCGGCATGCCGCGCCCGCGCCCGCCCTTCCCGGCGGTTCGAGGCCTCTTCGACAAGCCGACCGTCATCAACAATGTGGAGACTCTGGCGAATGTGCCGGGACTCATGCAGATGGGCGCCGACAACTTCGCCGCCTTGGGCACAGCGACCAGCAAGGGCACGAAGGTCTTCGCGCTCTCCGGAAAAGTCACCCGGACGGGGCTCGTTGAAGTCGCCATGGGCACCACCGTACGGCAGGTCGTCTTCGACGTTGGCGGTGGCATTCCGGATGACAAGGAGTTCAAGGCTGTCCAGATGGGCGGTCCTTCCGGCGGCTGCATCCCCAGCCAGCACCTTGACATCAAGGTTGACTACGAGTCACTCAAGACCGTGGGCGCCATGATGGGTTCCGGCGGCCTCGTGGTCATGGATGAAGATACCTGTATGGTGGATGTGGCCAAGTTCTTCATGGAATTTATCCAGCGCGAGAGCTGCGGCAAGTGCATCCCCTGCCGCGAAGGCACCCTGCGCATGCTGGAGGTGTTGCAGCGCATCACCCGTGGCCGTCGCACCGAAAAGGGAACCGACGCTCTGGAACGCTTCCAGGGGGTGATGTACCTGAATCGCCTCGCACAAGTCATCAAAGATGCCAGCCTCTGCGGTCTGGGGCAGACGGCGCCCAATCCCGTGCTCAGCACCATGCGGTGGTTCCGCCATGAGTATGAGGCGCACATCTATGAACGGCGCTGCCCTGCGGGCGTGTGCACGGAACTGCGCACCTTCCACATCGTGGCCGACGCATGCACCGGGTGCGGGAACTGCAAACCCAAGTGCCCGACCTCGGCCATCGTGGGTATCCCGCAACGGATTCACTACATCGTCGAAGACAAGTGCATCGGCTGTGGCGGCTGCGCCGATGTTTGCCAGCACGGCGCAGTCATCCTGGCAGACGCGCCTCCGGTAGAGGTGGCCGCCGTTCAAGTGGAGGATGATTCGGTATCCGGGCTGTTCTCATCGGGCACGTTCAAAGGGTGGCACGATGGCAAAGGGCTCTTGCAGAAGTAGCCGCGGTTTAACGGAGTGGAGCGTAACGCAATGACTACGAAGACACTGGACAAAGCCGCGCCGGCGCACATGGAAGAGCGCGCCGCGGTTACGATAGAAGTGAATGGAAAACCCCTGGAAGCAAAGCCCGGCGAAATGTTGCTGGGCGCCCTGCGCCGGGCGGGGATACAAGTGCCCACCCTGTGCAACATGGAAGGCCTGTTCCCCAGCGGCGCCTGCCGCATGTGCGTCGTCGAGATCGAGGGCATGCCCAGCCTCGCGCCGAGTTGCGCGTGCCCGGTGACCCCGGGCATGAAGGTGCAGACGCACTCCCAACGCGCGATTCGCGCCCGCAAAACGATCATCGAGTTGCTGCTGGCCGACCACCCGGACGACTGCCTCTACTGCGTGCGCAGCACAAACTGCGACCTGCAACGCCTCGCCTCGGAACTGGGGGTCCGTCAGCGGCGTTATTCAGGAGCACGGCGGCGCCTGAAGGAAGACGCTTCGAGCCCCTCCATCGTGCGCGATCCCGAGAAGTGCATCCTCTGCGGCAAGTGTGTGCGGGTATGCGAAGAAATTCAGGGCGTTGGCGCCATCGATTTCGTCGGCCGGGGAAGCCAGTCTCAGGTAGGCACCGCGTTCAACGAGAGCCTCAACATCGCCAGTTGCATTTACTGCGGCCAGTGCATCGTAGCCTGCCCGACCGGCGCCCTGCGCGAGCAGAGCCAGATCAAAGAAGTAATGGCGGCGATCAACGACCCCGAGATGACGGTCATCGTGCAGCACGCCCCCAGCGTGTCGGTTACCCTGGGCGAGGAATTCGGTCTCAAGCCGGGCGTCGATGTGAATGGGGTAATGACCGCGGCCTTGCGTGAACTCGGATTCGACCGCGTGTTCGACACCGGATTCAGCGCGGACCTGACCATCATGGAGGAAGCCTCCGAACTCGCGCATCGCATCAAGACGGGCGGCGTGCTTCCGATGCTCACCAGTTGTTCGCCGGGGTGGATCAAGTTCGTGGAACAGTTCTACCCGGATTTCACAAAGAACCTCTCCACCTGCAAAAGCCCGCAGCAAATGCTTGGAGCGATAATCAAGAGCTTCTACGCGGAACGCGAGAAACTCGACCCGCACAAGATCTTCAGCGTGGCCATCATGCCGTGCACCGCCAAGAAGTTCGAGAGTGGCCGCGGTGAAATGCTCCACGATGGCGTGGCCGATGTGGACGCCGTGCTGACCACGCGCGAGCTGGCCCGGGTTATCCGCATGCGCCACCTTGATTTCCACGCCTTGAAACCCGAAACCCCCGACACGCCCTTCGGCGAACGCAGCTCGGCGGGCAAACTCTTCGGTGCGAGCGGCGGCGTCATGGAGGCGGCCCTGCGCACGGCCCACTTCCTGCTCACGGGCAAAGAGTTGGAGAATCTGAAGGTTGATGCCGTCCGCGGCCTCAAGGGGCAGAAGGAAGCCCGCGTCAAGGTCGGAGACCTTGAGGTAGGAGTGGCCGTCGTGAGCGGCCTCCAGAACGCGCGCAGACTCCTCGAAGAGATCCGCGCCGGCCGGCGCGACCTTCACTTCATCGAGGTCATGACCTGTCCGGGGGGCTGTATCAATGGCGGCGGCCAGCCGTTCACGACGGATACCGAGGCCGTGCGGGCGCGCATGCAGGCCTTGTACACCATCGACCGCGACGAACCCGTGCGCACCTCGCACTCCAATCAGGCGATTCAACGGCTGTACAGCGAGTTCCTTGGGGCGCCCTTGAGTGAAAAGAGCCACCATCTGTTACATACGCACTATTCGGAGCGCGAAGTCCTCACCTGAGGGGCGAGCGTCTCCGGGCGGGCGGAGGTCCCGTGAAGCAGGCAGCGAACATACCGTTGGTAACGACGATCCGGGAGCGATGCCGGGTCTGTTACACCTGCGTGCGCGAGTGCCCAGCGAAGGCCATCCGGATAGCGGTCGGCCAGGCGGAGGTGCTCCCGGAGCGATGCATCGGGTGCGGCAACTGTTTGCGGGTGTGCAGCCAGCATGCCAAGCGGGTCTACGACTCCACACCGGATGTTCGTGAGGTGTTGGAGAGCAGCGGGAAAGTCGCTGCAATTGTGGCGCCGAGTTTCCCCGCGGAGTTCGCTGATATTGACCCGCGCCGCATCGTCGGCGCCTTGCGCGCGCTTGGATTCGACTTCGTGTGCGAAGTGGGGTTCGGGGCCGATCTCGTTGCCGCGCGATACAGGGCGATACTGAAAGAGAGGCCTGGCGACAGCTTCATCGCGACGACTTGTCCCGCAATTGTTGCCTACGTCGAGCGGTATTGCCCCGACTTGGTTCCGCGGCTTGCGCCGATTGTGTCGCCGATGATTGCATGCGCCCGGGCCCTGCGCGCGATCCATGGCGCCGATTTGCGGGTGGTGTTCATTGGCCCTTGTATCGCCAAGAAAGGAGAAATCGTCGGCGACTCGGTTCACGAAGACGTGGACGCGGCGTTGACTTTTGTGGAAATGCGCGGGCTGTTGACCCGCGCGTGTTTGGACCTTGGGGAAGTGGATCCCAGTGATTTCGACCCGCCTCACGCGGGATTAGGCTCCCTGTTTCCCATTACGAGGGGACTGCTTCAAGCCGCCCGCCTGCCGGAGAACCTGCTGGATGGCGATGTGGTGGCCGTGCAGGGTGGGGGAGAGTTCATACCAGCCCTGCGTGAGTTCCAGACGGGAGAGTTGAATACGCGGCTTCTCGAAGTGCTTGCCTGCGACGGCTGTATCATGGGTCCAGGGATGAGCGTTGACACATCGCTTTTCTACCGCCGTGGACGTGTGAGCCAATTCGTCCGGGAACGTCTGAACAGCATGGCCCCTGGTGATTGGTTCGAGGAAATGCGCCATTTCGAGGGGCTCGATCTGAGCCGGGCATTCGAAGCCCAGGATCGCCGCATCGCCGCCCCTTCGACGCAGGATGTTCAGCGAATCCTCAGCCGGATGGGCAAGAAGTCGCCCGAAGACGAACTGAACTGCGGCGCGTGCGGCTACGCCTCGTGCCGCGAACACGCGGTGGCTATCTTCAAAGGGCTTGCGGAAGCCGAGATGTGCCTGCCATACGCGATCGAGCAACTGCGCACAACCATCCGGGATCTCGCGGTATCGAACGAACAACTGGCGCGGACACAGGAAGCTTTGCGGCATTCCGAACGGCTCGCCAGCATGGGCCAGCTGGCGGCGGGCATCGCCCACGAGTTGAACAACCCGCTGGGCGTCGTGCTTATGTTCGCGCACATTCTCAAGGACGAGCATGGGCAGGACGCCGAGCTGAACAATGATCTGAATATCATTACGGAGGAAGCGGACCGCTGCAAGAAGATCGTGGCCGGTCTGCTGCATTTCGCGCGCCAGAACAAGGTCATGTTCCGCCGTGTCGACATGACCGAGCTGGTGAACCGGTGTTTGTCGGTCATGGAACCGCCCGAAGGCTTGCGGGTCGTCGTGCAACACGAGATGTCGGACCGCAAGGCGGAGTTGGACCCGGACCAGATCACGCAGGTTCTTACCAATCTCGTGAACAACGCCTACGCCGCCATGCCGGACGGCGGCGTGCTGACGGTCGTTACGGGTGGCGATGATGACCACGTGTGGTTTGTCGTCGCCGATACCGGCGTGGGAATTCCGAAAGAGCACGCGGACAAGATCTTCGAGCCGTTCTTTACGACCAAACAGCTGGGAAAAGGGACGGGACTCGGGTTAGCCGTTACATACGGGATCGTGAAGATGCACCGGGGGGACATCCAGGTGGAGTCCAACGCGGACCCGCAGGCGGGCCCCACCGGCACCACGATCACGGTGAATCTGCCCCGGAGGGCGGAACGTTTGGACAAAGAAGCGATGGAAGCATTGATAGGAAAGACAGTATGACGGAGCAAGCAAAGACAATTCTGCTGGTCGATGATGACGAGGATTTCCTCTTTCAACAGAAGGTACAGCTCGAGGCGATTGGGTTTCGCGTGATCACCGCGGGCAGCAAGGCCGAGGCCCTGCGCGTCATCGCGGGTTCCCGGCCGGACTTGGTAATCGTGGACCTCATGATGGAGGAAATGGACGCCGGCTTCACGGTATGCCACACCGTTAAGACCAAGGACGAGTCCATTCCGGTCATCATGTGCACCGGCGTGGTTGGCGAAACCGGCCTCGAATTCGACGCCGTGACGGACGAGGAACAAGCGTGGGTCAAGGCGGACGTGCTGCTGTCCAAGCCCGTCCGGTTCGAGCAACTGAAGCGGGAGATTGACCGGCTGCTGGCCTCCTGATGGCACAGCCTATCGGCGGGAACAACAGTGGATACCCTTCGCGTACTGGTATGTGACGACGAGACGGGGATGCGGATCGGAGTAGAGCGCGCGCTTCGCCACTACTCGGTGCAGGTGCCGGATGTGAACGGAGAGGTGCATTTCGCGGTCGAGCAGGCCGAAAGCGCCGAGCGCGCCCTCGAACTGATTGATGTGTCGCCGCCGGAGATACTCCTGCTCGACCTCAAGCTGCCGGGAATGAGCGGAATCGACCTGCTGGAGCGGATCGGTCCGCGCCACCTGGAAACCCTGGTCATCATGATCAGCGCCTACGCATCCATTGACGCCGCCGTGCGCGCCACGAAGCAGGGCGCATACGATTTCCTGGCCAAACCGTTTACTCCGGCGGAACTCAAGGATACCCTGAAGGAAGCCGCCGAGCACCTCATTCTCGCGAGGCAAGCCAAGAAACTCGCTCTCGAGAAACGGCGGGTCCGCTTCGAATTCATCTCCGTGGTCGCCCATGAACTCAAGGCGCCCATCAACGCGATTGACGGTTATTTGAAGATCATGGCCACGCACGCGGCCGGCGATGACCCCGCCGTGTATGCCCGCATGACAGAGCGGTGCATGACGCGGATCGCCGGCATGCGCAAGATGATCGAGGATCTGCTGGACCTCACCCGCATCGAGTCCGGCCAAAAAGTCCGCGAACTCGTCGAGTTGGATGCCTGTGAAGTGGCGAGGACCGCCATGGATACCGCTCTGCCGAGTGCGCAGGCCCGCGGCATCGCCCTCGAACTTCATGCGGCGGCCCCCATCCCCATGACTGCGGACCGCGGCGAGCTGGAGATCATCTTCAACAATCTTGTCTCCAATGCCGTCAAATATAACCGGGACAACGGCCGGGTCGACGTGTTCGTCGAGGAAACCGCCGGCCGCGTCCGGATTACTGTGAAAGACACGGGAATCGGCATTCGTCAAGAGGATGTCTCGAAACTCTTCAATGACTTTGTCCGGCTCAAGAACGAAGAGACGAAGAACGTGCTTGGCAGCGGGCTGGGCTTGTCCATCGTGAAGAAACTCGCGGTCACGTATGGTGGCGGGGTGTCCGTGACCAGCGAGCCGGGCACCGGCAGCACATTCACCGTGACATTGAACTGCGCGCCGTTTGCGACCCCCGCATAGCCGCGCAGCCTTCCCGTTCGGGGATTCTGTGGTTCCGGACGGGTTCCGCGTGCTATCGTCCGTTTATTGATCCGTGTAGGAGGTTCTCATGCGTCGCTTCGCCTCGTTTGCGCTGTGCACCTTGGTTGCAGGCGTGGCCGTGTCCAGTGCGCGAGCCCAGACGGCCGCGTCATCCGATCTTCCTCCCCGGCTGGTGGATGCGGCGCAACGCGTTCAAGGCGTGTTGAATTCGATTGACGCCAGCCTCAGCGCGGCGGCGTCCCGCCTGGCGGAGACGGGGATCGAGTCAGATGGCGCCCGCGAGGTCCTGCGCGGCCTGCTGGCCGCGCACCCATTCGCCGTGGACGCGTGCACCGTGAATCCCTGGGGCCGTATCGTGGCAGCCGAGCCCGAAGCCTACCGCCACATCGAAGGCGCCAGCATTCGCCGCCAGGAACAAATTCGGCGTATGTATCAGACACACCGCCCCGTCATGAGTCTCGTTATCGATACAGTGGAAGGGTTCAAAGCGGTCGACGTCGAGCATCCAATCTTCAATGCGGATGAAATGCTTATCGGATCCGTCAGCGTGCTCATTCGTCATGAAGCTTTCCTCGAAGAACTCATCCATCCCGCGGTCGAGGGGTTCCCCACCGAGATATGGGTGATGCAGGCGGACGGGGTTGTTTTGTACGGCAGCGACCCCGAACTTGCGGGCGTCAACGTGTTGACGGATGACCGCTACCAGACCAGAGGGCCTCTTTTGGGGGTCGTGCAGCGCGTTGCGCGCGAGACTGCCGGGTCGGCCGCCTACGAATTAGAGAATCCGGCCTTGGGCGACCGCACGACGCGCAGCCTTCACTGGACCACCGTTTCGCTCTACGGCACCCCATGGAGGCTCAGCCTCGTGCAGATCGTGACCGGGAGTCCGGAGGGCGCCAAGGGCGAGTTTGGCGACCTGCAACTCATGTTTGCGCGCGACGCCCTGCTGCGCCTGTGCAGCGGTTCGCTCGCGCGCGCCTACATGCACGGCGACAACACGGTGGGCATGCGCCGCCTCTTGGAGGCGTTCCACAAGGACCACCCGCAACTGTATTCGGTGCAGTGGCTCGACGCGGAGGCCGTGACCCGGTTCGGCGTGCCCGCCGCGAACAGCCTGCGCGAATTCGATCACGCCGCGTCCACAGACCCCGTGGATGTCGAAATCGCAAACGCCCTGAAGGCGGGGCAGGAACACTGGATGGTCGCCACGCTCCGCGAAGGAAAGCAGGGCGTGCTCTACCTTTGTCCGGTCCGCTCGGGAAATGCCACCCTGGGCATGTTGTATTTCATCTCTCTGCTCGGCCCGGAACCGTGACAGGAGCGCATACGTAAGCGCTGCGTGGAAAAGCCTCGCTTACTCCGCGGAATGCTGCTTCGCCTGCCACTCGGCAATGGCCTCGGCGAGTATGTCCGGCTTGTCGGACAGAATACTGTCCACACCCCAACCCAAAACCTCCAGGATGCGCGCACGCTCGTTGATAGTGTGCAATTGAATTCGTATCCCCTTGGAGCGGATTGCTTGGAGATCCGTGGGAGTCAGCTTGAACTGCGGGAGCATTCCCTCATCGAGCGACAGTACTTCGCTGGTGGGCGTATAGGAATCCCACGCGTTGGCCCGCAACGCATTCAATAGCGCGACTCCATCCGCGAAGTCGAAGCACGTGGCGATTTCCGGGGCGATGCCGCGGACCCGTGCCATGGTCTCGGGTTTGAACGACGCGATGAGCACCCGGTCGATGGCATTGGCTTTGCGAATCGCCGCGATCCCCGCCTCGGCCAATTCGGCCCCTCCTTTGAACTCCACCAGGAGTCTTGCGTCCGGCAACGCCGTCAGAAGCTCTTCCAGGGTTGGCACCTTGAGACCCTTTCCCCGGTAGGGAAAGGTCTGGCCGCCATCCAGGCTGAACCGGTACCCCGCGTCCAACGCGCGAATCTGTTCAAACGTGAGGCCGGAGATCGCCCCCGTCCCATCCGTCGTGCGATCCACCGTGCCATCGTGCATCAACACGATGGCGCCATCCACCGTGAGCCGGGCGTCGGTCTCCAGCAGAATCCCGGGAAAACGGTTTGCAGCTTCCCTGAATGCGTCCAAGGTGTTTTCCGGCCAGACATCGGAGCCGCCCCGGTGAGCCCCCAGGAGAAAGGGGCTCTTCAAGAACGGTTTCACATCTCCCTGGGCGGGCGCTGCGGCATCGCTGGCCATCCCGCTGGGCAAGGCCAGAAGCGCGCACGCGAGAATCAACAGAGCCGCAGTATTGCTGGTGAATCGTGGTTTCATAGAGCCTCGTTCCTTTTGTCACCTGTGAAGCAGACTGATCCCCCACAGGCCCATCGTTATCGCAAATGCTACTAACCGACTGCAAGCCGGGTGTTAGGAGCAGGGCAGTTACGCCAAAGCCGCCCGGCGGAGTATAGAATCTCACGCACGCTTCTCCTATGTCTTCAACCCAATGGTACGGCCTCACACGATTCCCAGGAAGCACGCATTGCGTGGGGCGGGATTTGTTCCGCCCTCTTGTCTTGCCCCCCGATTGCGAGTCAGAGGGAAACTAGTCCATTTGGGAGACCCCCCGGCTCTGCCGGGGTGGCAGTAGAAGTTTGACATTTAAGGGAGTCCATCGTGGAGACTCCTCCCCGTGAGCCGCCAAAGCGCACGAGAGGGAGTTTCACGATGGA
>JADLCA010000304.1 GCA_020847495.1 Candidatus Hydrogenedentota bacterium
ACAATTACCGAGTGAATCTCCTGCACGAGTTCCCGGTGTTTGCGCGCGAACTCCCCGGCCAACTCGACGTCCGCACCCCCGAGGGTGGTAGTTGCCATGTTCTCAGCCTTCTGAGACCCTTTGGGCCCCATAGGTTGTCACCATGCGCGTACGAAGAACGCGCCTTCCGCCCTTCAGGGTAACAAGAGGTCGGCACCGCTTCAAGGCGCGTGCCACAGTACAGAGGCCGGAATAGGCTTCCGCTGGATTCCGGGTCCCTCATACTGGATCTCCAAGGAGAATTTCCCGCCTGAATTGAAGTACCGCACCTGGATTGGGTGCAGTCCTTTCGCAAGCGGAAGGGCGCCCGTCTTGCTTGTCGAGCCGTGCAATCCGTCGTGGTTGATGAGTTCGCGCCCCGCGATAAACAGTTTGCTGCCATCGTTGGATGTGCACTCGAACGCGTACAGGCCATCTTCCGGCACACTGAGGTATCCTGTGAAAACCAGCCCAAACAACTCCGGATGCTCCGTCACATCGCAGCCAATCGTGCTGGCGATGCCCGAGCGAACCGGCGAGAGCGCGGTGAAATCCGGTAGGGATTCCCACGCGCCTTCGTAGTATGAGAAGTTCAGGCCTGACGCCTTCTGGGGCGCTTCAACAGCAGGGATGAGCTGTTCGTTTGTGACGGCGAGAAGTTGTTCGAGATCCTGCCGGTAAAGGTCCAGAGACCCGTTTTGTTCCCGCAGGTTCGTGACGCCGTTGCGTGTCGCCACGTCGAGAAAGCGATTGATCCGTTCCACGAAATCGGGCCGCAGCATCGACGTGTGGGTGTTCTTGTCGTACATGTACATGGCGACGCCCTTCGCCCTCGTGCGCTCGATGATCGCAAAATCCACGCTGAGGCGGGCGCACTTCACGCGCTCAAGGGCCGCCGCATCGCCGCTGACGGCGGCTTCCGCCTGGTCCCACAGCTTATCGGCCTTCTTCAACACCACATCGTCCAGCACCGGGTGATCGGGCCCGATCCAGATGTTCATGTGGATGTTCTTCTTTTCTACCCGGTCGTGGAGCAGATCGATGTACTTCCGGATAGGCTTGGCCGCCTTGCCGTAGACCCCTTCAAGAAACTCGTCCATGGCGGTGTCTTCGTCGTAATCCGGATTCCACAGGAACTTGGCGTTCAGGTACCCGCTCAACGGCGACAACTCGCCATTCAGGGTCGTGTACACATCCTGCTCGAAAATGCCCTTCACGTTGTGGTCCGCGTAGAAGCGGATATTGTCGTTGCGGACGCGCAGGTTCGGGTAGGGCGTGAAGTAGTTGGCAAACGAGGTGTCGTAGTTCCACACCCACAGGCGGTCGCACACCTTGGACCAGTCCTCGACATCCTCCACAAAGGCCCTGTTCTCCTCGCTGTCGCACTCCACAAAGGGATGCGCAAAGCAGCACTCAATGCTGCACAGCCTGATGATGACGTTCGGCTCAGGCCGCATGGTCTTCGGAGCCTTGCGCGTGTACTGGTAGGCGAGCGTGTCGATCAGCTTATCCGGAAACTCCGCCGCAATGCCGGCAGCGACCTGATTGACCAGAGAAAGTACGGGGGCCATTTGCGTCCCTTCCGCGTCTGCAAGCGCGGTGCAGGCCTCGCACTGGCAGAAATTGTACCAGTCGTTTTGCGACACAGAGAATACCGTGGCCTCGGGATGCTCCGCCATGCGCTTGCGCACTTCTTCCGTGACGATGCGGACCACGTCCGGATTCGTGCAACACAACTGCGAGCGGTCTTTCAGGCGCTTGCCGTCCACGAGCGAGTAGTATTCCGGGTGCTGGTCGTAGTACTGCTCAGGCGGCACAAGACCTTGAAACGTATGCACGAAACCGAAGTAAGTCACTTTCCCGCCATGCTTCTCTTCCAACCGCGCAGCGCTGCTGTTCGCGCGATTACGCGCGGCCCAGTCGCCGTCCTGGCAGTCGGACACAAAGGGTTCGCGGTACTCGAGCCGTGGGACTACGCGTTCATCCAACGGCGGGATTGTCAGGTTGGGGATATTGGGGATCCTTGAAACCTCCGGCGTGAACCAGCGGCAACCGAGGTGGTCCTCGAGGAGACCATAGACGCCGTAAAGGATGCCGCGCTGCTGGCCTCCCGCAATCACGAGACGGTGGGAGTCGGAGCGAAGGACGTATCCTTCGTTTCCGAGTGATGCGATATCCACGCCTTCCAGCAGAGTCTCCGCGCCCCGCACTTCACCAACGACGATGGCATTCGCAGGGGCATTGGGATAGTTGTTGACGACGGAGACCTGGGCACCGGTGATTTCGCTGAGGAACCGCCGCAATTCTTCTCCCGCGTACAGCGTGGACGGCGATGCGCTTGGAGGTGTCGCGATAATGACCAACGCCGTGTCTTCCTTGGACAGGGTCAGGCCCCGTCTCTCGCCGCCCTTGAAATGCGCGCACCCCACAACGGCGATGGCCGCGCAAAGAACCGTCAACCCCCTGGATTTCTTCATGATCGCTTCCCCAACGTTTGCGCCTCGTGTGACGCGCTGTTTCGCTATAGGGATCAGCTTATGACTCGAGGGTGGTGAATGTCCAGACCGGCGCGCTGGAAGCGGTGGAAATCACCCGTTCTGGATCTGAGATCTCCGATTTGAGATTTCAACTTGAAGACAGCAGCCAAGCCTGGGGGCACCGCGCGCACCATCCTCGCGGAAGCGAGGACAGCGTGGCAGACCATGAGGATTGCACTGGATTGTCAGTCAAACGGCGCTCATCCAAATGGAAATGGCGCCGTTCGTTCCAAAACGTTGCGCCAATGCAACCTCACGACATTGCACGAACAGGATTGCCATTTCCGGGTTGATTCTGAGATCTCAACTCTGAGATTTCGGATCCCGTGCCGGGATGCGGCACAAGCACCTCGATTGTCTCAGAGCATGTTTCAAAAGTCCGGCTCCCCGTAGTGGCGCTGCCCTGCAAGTCTCACCTGCAAGTCCCGTAGGGACGACAGAAAGTAGCCCCGGATTTCAATCCGGGGTCCTCGGCGCCCCCTCTTCGTGCAGTCCCGGAGGGACGGCAGAGCCCATCGTGCTACTTTCGGTCGTCTCTACGGGACACAGGATGCGGAGCAGCAGGCTTATCAAGGTCACTCGGCGTCGGACAGCAGGGACGGAAGGCTGGTGAGCAGGGGAGACGCCTGCACTTCACGTCCATGCTTCGTTGATCTTTGAGGTCACGCCTTTTGAAGCACGCTCTCAGAACTGCAGTGGTGCCGCGCCGTAGCGCTCCATCAGAATCCGGCGTGCCTGGCCCGCCGTGAAGATGGAGCCAGTAACGACCAGGGGGCATTCCACGGAGGCCGCCGCGATGCCTGCGAAGATGGCGGGCTCGAGGGTCTCAAAACAGCGATGAGGGCGACCGGCGGCCGCAGCTTCCAGCTCGGAAATGTCGGCGGCCCGGCGCCCTTTATAGCGCGTCAGAATCAGGTCGTGCGCGATGCCGTCGAGTTCACGGATCATCGCCGCGGCGTCCTTGTCGGACGACACCGCCAGCACGGCGAAGCACTGCTTCAGTTCCGCAGCAAGACGCCGCATTCCCGCGGGGTTATGGGCGACATCGAGGATGACGGGAGGGGAATCCATCACCTTCTCCATACGGCAGGGCCAACGCGCGGCTGAAAGTCCCGCGCGGGCCACATCCTCATTCAAGCGAGGAAAGGCGGACTCCAGTACTTCGGCCAGGGCCAGGGCCGTCGCGGCGTTTTCTCCCTGGTACCGCCCTGCGAGGGCGAGCGGCGCATCCGCGATCTGCCATGTGGCACCGTCGAAGTCAAGAGCTTGGGAGAAGGGATCTTCCCCGCGCAGCTGAAAGTGAAAGTCTCTACCGAGACGCGACACGGGGCTGCCATTGGCATCCGCGCGTTCTTGAATGACGCGGAGCGGGGCAGGCTGCTGCTCCGCGACCACCACCGGGACCCGCGGTTTGATGATCCCCGCTTTCTCGAACGCGATGGCCTCGACCGTGGCGCCCAGATACTGCATGTGTTCGAGGTCGATGTTCGTGATGGCGCAGGCCACGGGCTCTACGACGTTGGTCGAGTCGAAACGCCCGCCCATACCCACTTCCACCACGGCCACGTCGACGGCCTTTTCCGCAAACCAACGAAACGCCACCGCAGTGCACAGTTCGAAATAGGTTGGCGGATGAGACATCTCCTGCGCGAGCACTTGAAAGTATGCGAGTTGTTCATTCAGTTCATCAGCCGCAACGGGAGTTCGGTCCAGCACGAAGCGCTCTTCAAGATCGAGAAGGTGGGGACTGGTGAACCGGCCCACGCGATAGCCCGCCGCTTGCAGAACGGAGGCCAGCATGGCCACAACGCTTCCCTTGCCATTCGTACCAGCTACATGGACAACGGGATAACGAAGGTGCGGGTCGCCTGCGGCGCTCATCAGGAAACGGATGTTGTCCAAGCCGAGCTTGATGCCGTGGAATTCAAGGCTGGCCAGGTAATCCCGGGGGTTCACTGCGGGGCGAGATACGCGAGGAGCTTGCCCAGAACGGTGCGCATCTCGGTCCGGCTCACGATCTGGTCCACGTACCCGTACTCGTGCTGGTACTCGGCCGATTGAAACCCTTCCGGCAACTTGACCTTCAGCGCTCCTTCAATAAGGCGGGGTCCCGCGAACCCGATGT
This sequence comes from Candidatus Hydrogenedentota bacterium, assembly GCA_020847495.1. Classification (GTDB taxonomy): domain Bacteria; phylum Hydrogenedentota; class Hydrogenedentia; order Hydrogenedentales; family SLHB01; genus JAHDWY01. Next base: position 4,681 of record JADLCA010000304.1, read on the forward strand.
GGGCGTGCGGTTCCGCTAGAATAATGTCGCCGAGACTCGCGAAGCTCGCCCAGACACCGCCCGTGGTCGGATGAGTCAAGACCGAGATGAACGGCACGCCCGCTTCGTTCATGGCGCGAACGCCGTCGGACGTCTTGGCCATCTGCATAAGACTGAGGATGCCTTCCATCATGCGGGCGCCCCCCGACGAAGAGAACACGACCAGCGGAAGCCTCTCGCGGACCGCGTCGTCCGCGGCCCGGCAGAACTTCTCGCCGAGCGCGGAGCCCATGCTTCCCCCCAGGAATCCGAATTCCATCGCGCCGAGCACGGTGCGGACGTTTTCGATCGAGGCGAATCCCGTCACTATGGCTTCGGTCATGCCCGATTTTTCCGTGGACTCTTTCACCTTCTTGGGGTACGAGTAGGAGGTCTCTTCCACCACGAAACCGAGGGGATCCAAGGACTGCAGGCCGGTGTGGGTTTCTTGAAAGGAGCCGGGGTCAACGAGAAACTCGATTCGCTTTCTCGCGCCGATGCGGTGGTGGTAGTCGCAATGCGTGCAGACTTGCTGGTTCTCTTCAATCTCTTTCCGGGTCACGGCCTGGTTGCAGCCGGGGCACTTCATCCACATGCCGTCCGGCACCTGGCTCTTGCGCCCGATGACCGAGACAAAGCGTCGTCGTTTAAGGAAAGGCATTCGTACAGTTCCTGCTAAAGGACCGGCGGCGGGGCGCAATCAGCGCTATTGTGACGCAAGCCGGGCGCCTTCTTCCACGAGATTCTCCGCATGATAGAGCAGCCGGCCGCAGTGCGCGCAGGTGTGGATCCGCCCCGCGAGCACCTCGTTCACCGTTTGGGCCGTAATTGCCATGTGGCACCCCGTACACGTGTTCCCGTTCAACGGCACCAGCGCGGGTCCGGTCTTCTTGTTGGCACGAATACGGGTGTACCGCGACAAGAGCGAGGGGTCCACCTTCTCGACGAGGTCCTTGCGTTGCGATTCAAGACTCTTGCGCACGGCAACGGCTTCTTCCAATTCCAGATCGATCTCCGTGCACTGGCCGTTGATCACTTTGAGTTCGGCCTCGATACGCTTCTTGTCCTCGGAAAGGCGCTCCTTCGCCGCATCAATTTCCACGAGAATCGCGATGATACGCTCTTCTTTCTGGGCGATGTGCTTCTTGAGGAGATCGATCTCGTGAAGGAGGGCCTGGTATTCCTCGTTCTTCTTGACGCCCAGCAATTGCTGTTCGTACTTGACGATCTGCGCCTGCTTCTGGGAAACCTCGCTCTCGCACTCGCGCTGCTCCAGTTGCAGGTTTTTCAGGGCGCTTTCGCGCTCCGCCAATTCGGCCGCCAGGCGCTGCTTCTGCACGTCGAACTTCCCCTTTTGCTTGGGAATCTCGACCTCGCGCAAGCGGCACGCCTCGATCTTCAGATCGAGGTCCTGCAAAGGCAACAGAGTTCTCAACGGCAATGACCTCCTCGTGGCATCCATGGCGTGCGAGGACGGGCGCGACCCTTCTTCAAGGCGGCACTCCGCATCCGGACCCAGGTACCTGATTCAACTACATGCGGCGCGAATACCGGCCGCGCGATTGCCAGTCCCGGCATCGCATGACGACGCCATGGACGAAATGAGTCACCAACTTCAATCCGCCACGATAATACAAAAAGGCGTACAGCTTCAACTCAGGCGCGGTATCGGCATACCGTGACGCGCCGGGTTCTCTCTCAGCTTTCGCCTTCGGCGCCGTTTTCCTGCGCGGAACGCGCGATTGCGATCCGCCCGGTACGCACGAGTTCCCGGATGCCAAAGGGCCGCATCATGTCGATGAACGCCTTGATCTTGCCTTCACTTCCCGTGACTTCGACCGTGATCGCGTCCGGGCTGATATCGACGACCTTCGCGCGGAAAATCGTGGCGATCTCCATGACTTCGCTGCGGCGCGCCGCGTCCGCGGCCACTTTGATCATCACCAGTTCCCGCTCGACATAGCTTTCGCGGGTGAGGTCGATGACTTCGATAACGTCGACCATCTTCTTCAGTTGTTTCACGATCTGCTCGAGCACGCGATCGTCGCCGTGCACCACCACGGTCATGCGCGAGGCCGACGGGTCTTCCGTCTCGCCCACGCAGAGACTGTCAATGTTGTAGCCGCGCGCGCTGAACATGCCCGAAACCCGGGCCAGCACGCCGAAGTGGTTTTCGACGAGGACACTGATCGTGTGCTTCATGACTTCTCCAGACAATCCCGACGCCGTGACCATCCCGTACGGCCCTTGTGCAAAGGGTCCGCAATTCAGGCGCCCGGCACGGGCTTCGTATTGACCTCGTTCATGGCGGAGTGGACGCCGCTTTCCACGAACAAGGCTACCCCGTTTGCAGCCCGCTCCACGCTGCGCTCCACTGCGGGCCGTTCCTGCGGGCAAAACGTTCCCAGCACGTGGTCCGTGAGGTCACTGCCCGCTTCATTCTCTCCGACGCCTATGCGCAGTCTGGGGAATTCCTGCGTGCCTAGATGCTCGATGCATGACTTCAGGCCGTTGTGGCCGCCTGCACTGCCCTTTTCACGCATCCGCAACTGCCCCAGCGGCAAATTGACATCGTCCACGATGACCAGGAGGTCGCCCAGGTCGGGCACCCGGTTGCGTGCGGCACCCGCCACGGCAATGCCGCTGCGGTTCATGAACGTGAGAGGCTTGAGCAGCCACACCACCGAGCCACGATGCTGTGCCCGAGCGAGCAACGCCCCGTGCTTCTCTTGGTCAAACGCGACGCCCCACCGCCGCGCCAACTCTTCCACGACGAGGAAACCCACGTTGTGGCGGGTGTTACGGTACTGCGGGCCCGGGTTTCCCAAACCCACGATCAGCTTCACGCGGCTACCTCGAGCACGTTCCGGCGTGCCTTAGTCTTCCTTGTCCTTGTCCTTGGATTCGCCTATGACTTCGGGACCGGCTTCGGCGGCTGCGGCTTCAGCAGCCTCTTCTTCGGCAGTCTTCGCCATGCGCGGCGCATGTACGGCGACCACGCTGCGTTCGGGGTCCGTCACGATGGTGACGTTGGCCGGGGCCTGGATCTGCTCAACGTGGAGGCTGTCTCCCAGGCCCAGGTCGGAGATGTCAACCTTGATACTGGCCGGCACTTCAAGGGCCAGACATTCCACTTCGACCTCGCGAAGCTGGAAGTCCATGACGCCGCCGTCCACCAAGCCTTTGGCCTGGCCGACGAACTCGAGTTCCACCACGGTCGTGATGCGCTCGTCGAGCCGGATGCGCTGGAAATCCGCGTGGATGATCGTCCCGCGCACGGGATGATGGTGCACGGACTTCAGCAAGGCGGGGCTGCTCAACGCCGGACTGTCTTCCACCGAAAGCTGCACGACAGCGTGCTCGCCGCCCGTGTGGACCAAGCGGTCGAACTCGCGCGAGTTCACCTTGATGGACACGGCATCCTTGCCTCCGCCGTACAACACACCGGGAACGTCACCCGCGCGCCGGACCCTGCTCGCGGGACCCTTCCCGCTTTCGGGGCGGGTCGCCACTTTCAACGTCTGCAATTCCATGATTCGTCTCCTCAACACGCGGGCCGATGCCCGAAGTTCCGCCTGGCCCGCCCCCTACATGAACGGAAGGGTCGTACGGTGCGCTGGCTGCTACCTGAACAGAATGCTCAGGGATTCCTCCTGATGTATCCGCCGGATGGCCTCGCCTACCAGCGGGGCTATCGACAACACTTTGACTTTCGAACAAGCCTTGGCCTCTGGTTTGAGCGGAACCGAATCGCTCACGAGGACCTCATCCAATACCGATTTCTCAATCCGTTTAATCGCATCGCCGCTGAAGATGGCGTGTGTGGAACATGCGATGACATCCAGCGCGCCGCGGTCCTTGATGGCTTGGGCGGCTTTCACCAGCGTGCCTGCCGTGTCGATCATGTCGTCGAAAATGAGGGCATGCTTTCCCGCCACATCGCCGATGACGTTCATCACCTCGGACTCGTTTTCTTTCGGGCGCCGCTTGTCGACAATCGCCAGGGGCGCATCCAGGCGCCGCGCGAACTCCCGGATCCGCGCCACGCTGCCCGTATCCGGCGAGACCACCACGATGTTCTCCATTTCCCGTTCCAGGAAATGGTTGACGAACACCACATCGGCGCTCAGATGATCCACGGGGATATCGAAAAAACCCTGGATCTGCCCGCAGTGGAGGTCTACCGAAAGCACCCGATCGGCACCCGCCGCCACGATCAGGTTCGACACCAGCTTCGCTGTGATCGGCACACGAGGCCGGTCCTTGCGGTCCTGGCGGGCGTATCCGAAATAGGGCAGCACCGCCGTGACCCGGTCCGCCGACGCGCGGCACGCCGCGTCGACGAGGATCAGCAATTCCATGAGGTGGTCGTTGACCGGCGGGCACGTACTGTTCACGATGAACACATCGCTGCCGCGGACGTTCTCCCCGATCTGGACCTTCACCTCGCCGTCGCTGAACCGGCCCACCCGCGCCTTGGAACGTGGTATCTCCAAGCGGGAACAAATACCGTCCGTCAACGCCTCGGAGGCGCTGCCGCAGAGAATCTTGATGCTCTTGCTGTAAGCCAAGGTATACCGGTCCTTACGCGGAAAAACTGGCTGGGGCGGGAGGATTCGAACCTCCGAATGTCGGCTCCAAAGGCCGATGCCTTACCACTTGGCGACGCCCCAGCAGGATACGGCAAGTGAAATGCCCCTCTGGACACAATTCCACCCCACCGGCTCCAGCGCGCCACGCCAAGCCGTGGGACAAGAAACGAGAAAAGGCGCTAACCTCCCTCGCACAAGACAATTGCGAGAGTATAGCAATCGCCGGAATATGAAGTCAATTTGGGTCGGGGCACTGAAACCACAGGACCGGAAACAGGCAGTGCTTCCTGGTCTACCTTTCCCCGTGGTCAGGTCAGTAAGGAGTTTCAACCACGGGAACACGGGGGAGGAGCAATCCGGAGGTATTGAGATGTCTAAATGGACATCGGACAGAAGCGCTGCACACCTCTGTCAAGCAACGGCGAGATGCCAATCCCTACGATTTGCTGCTTCTGGATGACCGCTTTTGGGAGCCGAAGAAAAACCTCCCCGTGATCCGCCAGATCTCCGGAAGAACCATCAAGGCAAGGCATGCGGGGACTACGAAATACCACCGCAGCAACAGAAGGCGCATCACCAATCGCCGCCTGTACGTATTGGCTACGTTCTCCCTTTCTCGATATTCGGGTCTCTGTTCAGCGTGAATGTGATGGCCAATCTCGTGGTAGAGCACAAACGCAAGGTTCACCCGGATAAACGCAGGCCTTATTATTGGCCACAGCATAGGCGCCGTCAATCGCTCGTAGGGGGTGCGTCTGTTTTCTGCCTTGTGGAAGATGCGGTCCACATACAACTGGATGAAGGCACGGTTCCCGCGCCATGCGCGTTGGTAGAACCCCCGTGCCTCGATGAGGGGAACCCTCCTCTTCCGGCTGCGCGTCTTCCTGCGTCGTTCTCTGCGGGGCTGTCCGGCGGCGTCAGTCAGGACGACCCGGTCCAACCCCGCCAAATATCGCTTGGGCACACACTTGAGGAGGTCGCACACGTACGGCGTGTACGAACGGCGCGGGGTATAGTCGCGGTAACTCTCCACGACGTCGACGCCCCGGAACTCGGTGCGCGATTCTTCCTGGTTCATTGCAGTACCAATGTAACCAAATACTGCTGATGGAACCAGTCTTTGTGCGGACACGCAGGGTGGTCAACCTGCGCTTCTGCGGCGTCCTTGCATGTAGCATCTGCGATCGTCCGGGGCGTAGCGAGGCCCAGACTGCGGCCCGCGTTCCCTCCTCCCTGTTCTCCGAAGGGGACAAATGGCGACCTCTCGCTATGTAACCCTTGCAGGGTACGGATCAATGCATTGGAAACCTGACCCAGGCTAGCCCCTCCCTCTGGTCGGGGCAAGCCTGGGCTGTGAGTACTTTGGCCCTTCAGGCCACAAGAGCCCTAAAATGCCGCATGGACCTACATCCGAACTCTCACCCACTCAGCCAGGATATGCGTCGGAAGAGAAACGCCTGACACTCAGAAACCCACCCCCATAGACCAACGGTGTCTTGGAGCCTCCAGCAAGAACCGCGGGAATTCGTGTAGCGCAGGCGTCTCCCTTGCAATTCTGAAGCTGCAGGCGGGACGCCAGGGGGACAACGCCGGGTGTTTCTTCCCCCGTGTTCCCCGTGTC
>JADLCA010000305.1 GCA_020847495.1 Candidatus Hydrogenedentota bacterium
GAATTCTACCTTCGAAGTAATGACAACAGCGCAAGCGCGGTCGCACAGAATTCTGCGTTCATGGACACCACACGTAGGCACACTGGCGCAAAACGAGCCAAATGATATCAGACGACATGGGGAGTGTCAATCATTCCAACACAGAGAATACGCTGATCGAACGGAGACTGCCGTCGCGGAATTCAGAACTTCCACTCGATGCCAGCGCCGACGGCGGCGCGCCATTCGTCGAGGTAGCGCTAGGCGGGACGGTTGTCGTAGTCGACACTCAGATTGAGGTTGAGCTGGAGCCGTTCCGTGAGCGGAAAGAGGAGACGGGACTCGTACGCGGCACGCCAATCATCGGGGTCCGTCAGACTGGGGTAGAGTCCTAGTTGTTCTTCAAAATGGACATCGTTGAGGAGATGGAGGACGTGCCGCGCGTTGGCACGCAGGCGGAGGTCTACGAAGTCACGGTGGGAGTCCGCCGCACGGTAGTACCATTCGGCATCGACGGCATCGAGGCCGGATGAGGGAAGGACGTCGAGGTCGCGCAGGCGGCGGAGGTTCCATTGCTCGCTTTCGACGGAGGCGCCGAGGGTACCTTCGAGGGATTGCCGGCCGTTGTCGAAGAACATGTGATAGACGCCCAGCGCGAGCGTCATCCGCAGGTCCAGGGTCTCGATGGTGTCGCGCTCCAAGCCAAAGTACAGGGCGGGGCTCAGGGCGGCGTCCGGGCGTAGCCGCCATGTGGCCACAAGCTCGCCGGAGGTGGGGAGTTCCCCGTCGCCGGCGAACTCGACTTGGGCATCGGTGAGCAGGTGGTAATTGTCGCGTGTGGACCGCAACCTAAGGCGGGTATACAGCGCGATATAGTCGTCGTTGCCACTGACATAGCGGCTGCCGGTTTCCACCGTGAGACTGTGGGCAGGGGCGGGGGGCGGACTGCCGGGCGACACGGCTTCGCCGGGCACCGGGGCAACGCTGGCAAGCATCGACGGGGTGACGAGGACGGCGGCACCCCCTCCGGCGGGAAGGAACTGCATGCCTTTATCAGCGCCAACGAGCCGGCCAACGGCTCGGCCCCCGTCTTTGAATACGCATTGGACGTCGTGGGCGGTCACATTGGAGGTGACCTGGGAGACGGGAAGCATCATCTTGCCGGCGAGTTCGGTGCGGAAGACCACGACCTCGTCGGCGAGTTCGACGAGGGTCCCGGAGAGCTGGTCGCCGTTCTTCAAGGTAATGGAGTCGGCAGCGGCCCAGAACGCCGGAGATGCTGACGCCAGAAGGGCCAGCGTTATGCGCAAGACGGAGTGCATGGTGGACTCTTTCCGCAAGTATGGCTACCTGGATTTTACCCGATTCCTGGGGCAAGGGGAAGGAGGGGGAACACGGACGGGCACGGACCAATGCGGGAGAGCCGCGCGGAGAAGAGATGCGGTTGGGGCACGCCCCGTGTGCGGTATGTGTGCGCGGATGCTAGAATGGGGCACTCGTGAAAGTGATGAGCGATTCGGCGGCAAGGAGATGACCGATGCTTCAACCTGTGTTATCCAATCCGTGGGTGCGGGCGGCCGGGGTAGCCTTGGCACTGGCGCTTGTGGTCTTCCTGATCTACATACTTACGCCGGTGCTGGTGCCACTGTTTCTGGCGTTTCTGGTGGCGTACGTTTTCGACCCGGTCGTGGATTATTTCGAAGCGCGAAGAATCTCCCGGGGGACCACGATCGCGGGGCTGGCTATGGTCGGCCTGATAGCGTTTCTGAGTGTGCCCCTCATTGTCATTCCGTCGATCGCGCACCAGGCGGAAGGTCTGAGGAAATCCGCTGGCAGGACCGTGGCCGGGAGTGAGTGGCTGGACCATGTTCTCGAGAAGCTGCCAATAGAGCACATGGCGGCGGAACTGGAGAAGAATGGGGTAAGCGGGCCGGTGACTGCGGAGGCCGAAGAGGAGCCCGGCGAAAACGTCACGGAGCTGGAGCCTGAGACCTCCCTTCCCTCCGGTTCGGAGTCGGGGCCCGTTTCGGAGATGGAAACCGCCCAGGACGCCAAGACCGCACCGGAGACGCAAGAGGCAGAGTCAGCGGAGACTGGCCTTCCAGAACCAGCCGGCGATGTCAACGCGCGCGAGGTCGTGGCGACCTACATCGCGATGAAGGTCCGGGAATCGGCGCTGCAGGTGATACGAAACAACTTCGGGGCATTCGCATCGTTCGGCAAGCAGGCCGGGGTCAATCTCTACAGCGCTTTCGCGGCAATCGGCAATGGGGTGTTGTACGTGGTGCTGTTCGTTGCGAATTTCGCCTTGTTTGCGTTTGTGGCGGGGTACCTGTTGCGGGACTTCGACGGGCTCGTCGCGGGTGCGGGAAAACTGATACCGCCGAAGTACCTGCCCAAGGTGACGTCGATCATGAGCCAGATCGACGCGCAACTGAAGAGCTTTCTGCGAGGCCAGATAACGGTGTGCTGTTGCCTGGGCGCGATGTATCTGTTGGGTTTCCTGATCGCGCGGACGCCGTTTGCGATTCTGATTGCCGTGTTTGGAACAGTGGCCAGTTTCATTCCGTTTCTCGGGGTGACGATGGTGGCGATCATTGCCGTGTTGTTGACCGTGCTGCAGTGGGGTCTGGACTGGCATGTGGTCGTGGTGCTGGCGACGATCGGTATCGCACAGGCCCTGGAAGGCAACGTGTTGACGCCGAAGATCGTGGGAGACCAAGTGGGGTTGAACCCTGTGTGGGTGATCCTGGCGATCCTGGTGTTCGGGAACTTCCTGGGCTTTCTGGGACTGCTGTTGGCGGTGCCGATTGCGGCCGCACTGAAGGTGCTGGTCCTGGAAGGGGTGGCGTACTACCGGAATTCGCCGGTCTTCGCGCGGCCCGGGGACGGCCCAAGTTAGGCTCCCGGACGCTGGACCGTAGGTGGCTCCTCTGCGGGCGCCGCCTTGCCTTGCTTCTTCACGATACGGCGGTACGCGGTATCAGCCATCCCGAACAGGCAATAAAACGCGGCGAGCGGGAACAGGACAATGGACGGCGACCGGCGGCTGGCATAGTCGAAGACGGCGATGCCGACCGCGCACAGGGCAAGCAGCCGGAACCCGTTTCGCGGGGCAAGCAGCATGGACTTCATCTTGTTCTTGGGGTACTGAATCGTGCTGACCATGAGGTAGGCGATCAGCAGGGTCAGGGGACCAAAGATCCAAAACGCGACGTTCAATTCAAAGTACTCGGTGAAGAGTGAAAACGATGCGATGGTCGCGGCGGCGGCCGGACTCGGGAGGCCGATGAAGTACTCGCGGATCTCAGCCTGAAACACATTGAACCGGGCAAGCCGCAGTGCGGTGCAGATAGCATAGATGATAGCCATGACCGCGCCCACGCGGGAGACCGCGTTTTGCTCAACGGGCAGGTAGACCTGGTAGATGAGGACGGCGGGAGCGACGCCGAAGGAGACGACGTCGCACAGGCTGTCGAGCTGTTTGCCGAATTCGGAGATGCTCTTGGTGACGCGGGCAACGGACCCGTCGAGCATGTCCATGACGATCGCCGCAAAGATCCAGTACGCGGCCTTGGTGTACTCGCCCTCGATCGCCGCAAAGATGCTGGCGATACCGCAATACAGGTTGAGCGTGGTGATCGCGCTGGCGAGCACGTTGATGGGCCGGCGGCGCTGCGCGGTGCGGCGTCTGCGCATACTGATCAGTTTGTGGCCGCGCTTCTCGGGGTCGCGCTTGAAGGATATCCGTTTCATATCTTGAACCTCTTCCCGGTTGCCTCGCGCCCGTCAGGGGAAGCGTGCGACGACGGATGAACCGCCGCGCACCTTGTCCTTTAGTTTAACACAAACCTCGGTTCCGGGAGGCAGGTAGAGTTCGGTGCGGGAGCCGAACTTGATCATGCCGAACTTCTCGCCGCGCGCCAGGGTATCCCCCACGTTTCTGCGGCACACGATACGGCGGGCAATGGCGCCGGAGATTTGACGGACCGTGACGGGGCCTCGGCTGGTCGTCATGTGTACGGCGTTGGATTCGTTGAGGTCGGTGGTTTCGGCCTTCATGGCATTGAGAAAGCGCCCGGGCTGGTACCGGATGTCCGCGACTTGTCCGTCGAAAGGCGCGCGGTTGATATGCACGTTGAGCACAGAGAGGAAGATCGAGATGCGCGTGCAGGGGCCGTCGTAGTGGGGTGTGGTCTCCAGGTTCTCGATTCCGACGATGGTGCCATCTGCAGGCGAGACGATTTCGCCGGACACGCGGGTTATGGCGCGAACGGGGTCGCGGAAGAAGCACAAGGTGAACAGTCCCAGGGCCAAAACGATTGCAGAAACGGAGAGTCCCATGGTGGACGAGCCGACAAACAGGAACAGTATGGCGCCGGCGCCGAGCAGCGGCCCGTAGTAGGGCAGACCTTCTTTCCACCCGCTGAATGGCGTGTTCACAACAGGTTCCTTTCCTTGAGGCTGACATGCCGCCCATCGCCAAAAATGACGTGGTCAAGCAGGCGGATGCCAAGGAGTTCCGCGGATTCCGCGAGACGGCGGGTGAGTGCGACGTCGTCGCGACTGGGTTCGGGGTCGCCGCTGGGGTGGTTGTGGCAGACAACGACGGCGCTGGCGCCTTCGCGGATCGCTTGGCGAAACACGTCGCGGGGCATGGCGAGCGCGGAATCGAGGCCGCCGCTGGAGACTTCAATGGTCTTGAGGACTTCGTTCTTGGTGTTGAGCAGGAGGGCGATGAACTTCTCGGTTTCGCAGTCCTTGTAACGAATCATGAGGTGGCGGACGACGTCGCCGGCGCCGGCGATGCGGGGACGCTCCTTCGCGACGTGCGCGGCGAGGCGTTTGCCCAGTTCGAGGGCGGCCTTGATCTCGATGGCCTTGACCGCGCCGAGTCCTTTGACTTGCTGGAGTTCCTCAATGGACGCGCGGGCGAGGCCGCGGAGATCGCCGAAATGGCGCAGCACTGCGTCGGCCAGGGCGATGGCGCCCGTCTCGCGGGTGCCGGTGCGGAAGAGCACGGCGATGAGTTCGGCGTCGCGAAGGGCTTCGGGACCGAGTTGTGCGAGCCGTTCGCGCGGGCGTTCTTCAGGGGGAAGCTCGCGGACGGCCGTGGAGACGGCGAGTCCGGTCATGGAGCCGGCGTTTTTGCGTAGGCGATTCGTTGAATCCCGGCGAGATCGCATCGTACCTCCGGCTCCACAAAACCCGCGTCGATGAGGAGCTGTTGCACAGTAGCATAGTGCCCCTCCCCCATTTCCAGCGCGAGCAAGCCGCCCGGCACGAGGTGCTGCGTGGCGCCGGCGATGATGCGGCGGATGACATCGAGGCCGTCTTCGCCCGCGACGAGGGCCTGGGGATCTTCGAATTTGCGGATGCTGGGCGACAAGTGCTGCAACTGGCCGCTCTCGACATAGGGTGGATTGGAGCAGATGGCGTCGAACGGGGCTTCGCCCGGGGCGAGTGCGGCGAAGAGGTCGCCTTTGCGGAATTCCATGCGCCGCGTGAGGCCGTGATGCTTGGCGTTGCGCGAAGCGAGGGTGAGTGCCGCGGGATTGATGTCCGTGGCGACAACTTGCGCCTGGGTCGCATACGCCGCGATGGCGACTGCCACGCAGCCAGTGCCGGTGCCGATTTCGAGGACGCGCGCGGGGCGGCCTTCGACGTGCTCGAGGACGACTTCGACGAGGTGCTCGGTCTCGGGGCGCGGCACGAGCACAGGGGCCTTGACCTCGATGTCGAGCGAGTAGAACTCCCACTCGCCAAGGATGTACGGGACGGGTTCGTGCTTGAGGCGGCGCTTGATGAATGAATCGAACGCGGGCAATTTGGCCTGCTGATCGAAGCGCGTATGCAGTTGCGAGCGGGGCACGCCGAGCACGTGGGCGAGCATGAATTCAGCGTCATCGCGGGGGGACTCGCTCACGTCGGCGAGGGCGCGGACTGCGGCGTCGAGGCGTTGGCCAACGGTAGCCATCAGGTGGCCGCCAGTTTCGCGGCGCGATCCGCGTCAATCAAGGCGTCGATAACAGGCTGCAATTCCCCCTCCATGACGTTCTTCAGTTGGTAGAGCGTGAAACCAATCCGGTGATCGGTGATTCGGTTTTCGGGAAAGTTGTAGGTGCGGATGCGTTCGCTGCGATCGCCGCTGCCGACTTGGTTCTTGCGGTCCGCGGAACGCTTGGCCTCTTCTTCTTCCTGCTTGTGCGCGAGGAGACGCGCGCGAAGGACGGCCATGGCCTTGGCCTTGTTCTTGTGCTGGGAGCGTTCATCCTGGCACGAGACCACCACGCCGGTGGGCATATGGGTGATGCGCACGGCGGAGTCGGTCGTGTTCACGTGCTGGCCGCCCGCCCCGGAGGAGCGGTAGACGTCGATGTGGAGTTCCGAGGGGTCGATGGCGATGTCGACTTCTTCAGCCTCGGGCAACACGGCGACAGTAACGGCGGACGTGTGGATACGGCCCTGGGCCTCGGTGGCGGGCACGCGCTGGACGCGGTGCACGCCGCCCTCGAACTTGAGCTGGCTGTAGACGCTGTCGCCGGAGACCTGGAAACTGATTTCCTTGTAACCGCCGATGCCGGTGGGGTTGGAGCCGAGGACTTCGACCTTCCAGCCCTTCAGTTCCGCGAGGCGGCTGTACATGCGGAAGAGGTCGGAGGCAAAGAGGGCGGCCTCCTCTCCCCCGGTCCCGGCGCGAATTTCCATGATGGTGTTTTTCGCGTCGTTGGGATCCTTGGGAATGAGGAGAATGCGCAGCTCGTCCTCGAGGTCATTCAGGAGCTGGGCCGTCTCTTCCTTCTCGCCTTCCGCCATCTCCCGGATATCGGGATCGCTTTCGTCCCGGAGCATTTGTTCCGCTTCTTCGAGACGGCGCTCGTAGCGTTCGTACTGGCGGAACGTGTTTACGGTCTCTTCCAGGGAACGCTGGGTTTTGGCGAGTTGGCGGAAGCGATTGGGATCGGTTGCCACTTCCTGGGTGGACATCTCGGCAGTAAGCCGCTCGTACTCGTCGCACACGGCGGCGAGCCTTTGGCGCATTACCCGTTCCATACGGGCTTAGTTCTTCTTGCCGTACTTCCTGTTGAAGCGGTCTACGCGGCCTTCGCTGTCGACGAACTTCTGCTTGCCCGTATAGAACGGGTGGCAAGCGGAGCAGATTTCGACATTGATAGCCGGTTTGGTGGACCGGGTTTCAAAGGAATTCCCGCAGGCGCAGGTGACTTTCGATGTGACGTAGTTGGGGTGAATGCCCTTCTTCACGAGACTCTCCTTGAAAACCGCCTCGCGGGCACCGCGGGCGTAAATCTCATATTCTGCCTAAAACCCTCGAACGACGGAATATATCACATGACGGAAGGCCGGCGCAAATTGGCATGGATGGCGGTGTCGCCGCAACCAAAGCAGGAGGTTTGTCCACAGATTACACCGATTTCACTGATTCGATGAAGAAACGCGGTGGGCGGCAGGGGAATACCTGCCCACACCCCAAATCCGTTCTAATGCACAGGCGCGGAGAGTATCAGAGAATCCGGAAGTCGGCATCTCAGTACTGCACTCGCTCGTCACGCCCGCGGCGTGACAGCACTGCGCTCTGATTCACACGATAGCGTTTAAGGAGGTGGCCTCCGACCAACCGTGGAGCGGCCTTGGAAGTGAGTTCCTTGATGCGATCGATGCCGCTCTGTCGTTCATGGACTGCTTTCCCCGCGCACTTGTTCGCAGATGTCGCAGATCGACGCGGACGGTGCTGAGATGGGTTCCGAGGCGCGAGGTTTTTCTTGCGGCCTGAAAGGCCAAGCCCATACTAGCCCTGGGCAGAGCGAAGCGTGGCCCTGGGTAAATGGTCCCCCTGTCCATCCCGAGCGCTGAAGGTGCGACCCGATATGCCACAACGCGAACACGCTACACGAAAAAGCAACAGCAGAAACCCTCGTACACAGGTGATTCACGCTGAGGACTACGCCGACTCCACCAACTGCCTAGAAGACAGTGCTTGCGATTTGGACTTGTCTCTTCATTCCCTACCGCGAACACTTGCGTCAGCTGCGCTGACTGTCAACGCCCACAGCATTGCCTTGGATTCGCTTCTTGAGTTCATCTAGCGAGATCGGCGACTCGGACCAGTCACCCTCGGGCAGCAACCATGGGTAGTAGATGGCCTCGTGGCGCATTTGATCTCCCCTATCCGGCGACCACCCTATGTAGTTCCCCTTCGCATCGAACACATAAAACGCGCCACCGGACGGAAGGACTCGAGCCGGTGGTCCAATGATGTGATAGTAGGTGACGCCTCTCACCTTGACTTCAGAGCAGTCCAGGATGGGGATTTGCTTCCTCAGAAAATCATCGAATGTGTGGACTGAAGAATCCGGCTCAAGATCTCTGAACAGCACCCGATCGCCGACTCGTGGAATCAGCAGGAGGGCCGCGAAGGATACGACTAGGGTCAGCGCGACCAGGAACGGCCAATTGAACTTACGATGCATTGGCTTTGGCCTCCGGTTGAAACGCTCCCATCAGATAGTGTTTTGGGTTTTCCTACCTGCAACAGATTTCCTGCCGCTCGGGATCCCAGAACAAGTCGTGCTTATTCATCTCGTACCACGACTTCAAGGCCTCTATTTGCCTGTCGCGCAGCGTGACGTCAGAACTCTCTTGATCGAATACTGCAGGGTCCACTCGGACGAAGCGGCCGTATTTGATTCTTGAAGAAGAGTCTTGAGTATGCCCGGTCAAGGCCGCGAAGGAAACCGCGGCCTCGTCCTTCACGCGGCGACCATTTTCATCGAGGTCGGCACGATCCATGGCAGCGAGCAGCACGGGACAAACCTCGACACAACCGACCGGGGTACTCGTTCTACTCCATAGTGAACCAAACGCAGCGCTGGTGATGGATTCAAGCACCTCTATCACGCGCCTCGGCGAACCCTCTGTGACGACGTACATCAAGGCGTCGATCGCATCCTTGGTCTTACAGTGCAGCAGCAACCAAACGGGCTCATCCCAATTTCCGTAAGGTGGTTCTTCGAGTTTCACAAACTCAATGGCCACCGGGATGGCAGAGGCATCGCCCAACTTATCGAGCGCAATGGCGGCGTTCATACGATCGCTGGGCTCCTGGGCGGAGTCCATGACCTTCTTGATCACGTCTTTCGTGGCAGGATCGCCGAACTCTGCCAACAGTATGCAGAGTTCACCCTGATCAAACTTGCCAGCCATCGGGATTCTCTCGGCTAGGGGCGCGACTGCACGTTTGTCGCCTCTTTCGAGAAAGTACTCGCCCGCGGTTGCCCACTCTTCCGTAGAGCCGCCAGCGAAAAAGCCAAGCATCTGCTCGTCCACTGAGAGGTGCTTGTTCTTCACGTACCACTCGTTTACTTCGGCAATGACCGCTTGTCTCTCTGGTGGATCCAAGTAACTGAGAGTGAACCCGACTTGACTCCGCTGGCCGAGTTGTTTCTTGGTGATGTCACATAGAATCGCGTAGGCAAAATCAGAAATGCGCCAAACGACTCGATGCTTGTCGAAGTCACGCCAGTGGTAAACAGTCCGGGTAGGTGTGTCGTCTTCAAGCGATGCGATCAGCGTGGGAACAGCCGCCATGCCCATCTCAAGGAGTTGTGACGTGGGCAACGACTTGTCAGGCACTGAAGCTACTCCATAGAGCGCAATATCGCCAGGTTGCGCCCACTGTTGGCACCGAAGGTCCCTCAATTGCGAAACGAAGTACTGCGCTCGTGCCGGTTCAGGCATTTCAAGCGGATTCCTTGGCGCGATTGGAGGAGAGGCATCTTCTGTGACCATTTTCTCTAGTCGATGGAGCAGATCCTTGGCGTCCTTCGCATGCTCTCCGTTCGGCGAAAGCTGAAGGGCTAGTCTCAGATGGGGAAGTACTTCCTTTCGGTCCGCGAACATGAGCAGATTGACGCCCCGAAGAAAATGTCGCCAAGCAAGGTCTTCCATGACAGCGGCAACGTACTTTTCCGGCCCTTCTTTCTGGTGGACCAAGTCGCCGGTAATCACGGGCTCACAATACTTCGTGAATCCCTTTTGCCAAGCGGCGTGGGCCATCAATGCGCGTGTGGCCGGCTCAGGTTGCGTAGCTTCCTTCGTAGGAAAACCGTCCGGTCTCATTTCAGCATCTGGTTTGCACAATGCTCTGAGCTGGGCTTCCAGGTCGGCAGGTGCAACAGTTCGTAACAGAAGGTTCAAAGGACTCCAGCTAGAAGGAGCGGTCGTCGGTGCTGCCTTGTTGTACGTATGTGGAGTCAGATCGTCGGTCAGCACCCTGATTGTGGAATCGTTCTCAGATATCAGCCATGCGGGCTCAGACCACTCATGGCCGGGCGCGTCCACCGTGGCAAACGTGAGCATCACGAACGCCGCGTCTTTGATTGGCGCACGCCCAAGCGTGTCGAGCTTCTGGAACAGCGCCAACATCTCTTGGGAAACATCGCCCTCATGGTTGCGTGCCGCAGGGGATGGCGCTTCGGCAGTTGATGTTGCTGTTGAGAAGAGTACGATGAGAAGCGATATGGAAAAGCCTGAAGGTGAATTCACGTTGATTTGTCCTCACATCAGCGGGCGGTCCGACGGCCTGGAGAGCCATACCCGCGTCGTCCATGATGTCGGAAGCAACACGCCGCGTGGTGCACGACTTCATCCCCAAAAGGTGAGTGGAGCAAAAACATGCATTCCTGTCAGAGTCGCTTGATGTAAGAATAGCACGGGGCGTGCTGTGGGGCAAGTGATGGATGGGTGAATGGAATGGGACGAACCAGGGGGACCGGACAAGAAGGCTCAATCCGCACTTCCATATGCTTCGATCGCGATGGCCGTATCCGGGAATTCGCCAAGTATCTGGGAATCGGACGTGACGAGTGGAACCTCCAGATGTTGCGCCAGGGCGACATGTTCGCAGTCATATGCTGAGCATTTGGAGGAACTATGCAGCTTTAGGACTCTCGACGATTCGACCTGATACTCCTCGCCCTGCATCAAGGTTTCTGCCGCATCCATGAGTTCCAGTGCCCGCTCAGGTGCAAGTGTGCCCTGTCTGATGTACATCCCCAACACGCTCCGGAATTCGCTCCTCCACAGCAGTGGAGCCGCCCACTTCGAGTCGCGCTGGAAGACGGACCGAGCCGCCGGTGTCCGCTCGCCATCCAGAAGCAGGTATGCGATCAGGTTTGTGTCAACGACGATCACGGGCGTCCCTCGGACTTCGCCTGCCGAAGGAGGTCGTCGTTGAGCGGCGGAAGGGTATTCTGCTTGCGCAAGGCGTCGGCGCGGGCCAGGAACTCTTCCGGGCTCACTCGGGTTGCCAGCAAGGTGCGTTCGAGGCGGATGATGATTTCTTGATTGATGCTGCGGCGATTTTCGGTGGCACTTTGCTTGAGACGCTCATAGAGTTCGGCGGGAATGCTTTTGACTGTTATGCTGGGCATGGTGGCACCCTCTGCGGTTCCGATTTGAAACCATTATGGAACCATTCTACCACCCCTGGCGCAGTATGGCAACCGGAATGGGTTCCGGTTCCTGAATCACCATTTGCAGGAGCCTCGAAAAGACACTGGGTGCAACCGCATGACCATGGCCAAATTACACCAGATTAAATCAATAAATACTCGTAAATTGTGGTCTGTCCCTGATATTCGTGGTACTGAATCTCCATGCGTGTGGATGGTCCTAACGCCGCCGTTCTCGCGAGGGTTGAGTAGACGGTCCGAGGTGTTGATGGGGCTTCATGGCATCTTTATGAACGTGATCTTTCCATCTCTCAGCTTGGCGTAGTCTCCACGACTGGAGGCTTGGAAGATCACCTTGTCGCCCATGGTTCGATCCGTGAGATAGTACCACAAGGTCTTCCAAAACTTGGGCTGTGCCGACGCCATGCAGCCTGTAATATCGTAATTCGAGTAGAGCAACTTCCCACCTTCAACCCGGCACCACTCAGGGTCTGTCTGGAGCATGGCCTGTGCTTTCGCCCATTCAGCGCGTTGGATGTGGTCTGCAAATGTGCGCAAGACCTTGCATGACTGATTCGCCTCGCCGACGGGGCCATGCAGTCTGACAACAAGAACTGTCAGGCTGATGCTCAGCAAAACCAAACCGGCAATGGCAATTCGCTTCTTCATCCTGATTCTCTGGGAAATGCGCTTGATTCAGGCCTGTCCGCGATTTCCCCAAAATCGCAGCTTACTCAGCCCTTCATGGGGTACTACGCATGATGGCTGTACGTCAGGCTCAAGACTACGGCCTGCCTTCCTGGATAACGCCGAAAAACTCCAAGATTGCCACGACAAGTACCGCTGACATGAATAGATATCCAAAAAGGCAGAAATCTGCCGAGAAAAAATTGAAACCACTTCGAAGTTCCTTGAGATTCGGCAAGCCGAAGTGATACCACCAGAGCAGAAAGGCTACGAGACATGAAACAA